>JBIKXN010000213.1:0-6428 GCA_044355765.1 Alphaproteobacteria bacterium | reverse complement strand
CAGCTCGGCGGTCACGAGGAATCGCGGCACGAGGTCGCCGAGGACCGGTCGCCTGGTCGCGAAGGAGACCCCGAGATCGCCGCGCAGCGCATCGCCCAGCCAGGCCAGATATTGCTGCCAGAGCGGTCGGTCGAGCCCGAGATTGCGCCGGATCTGCTCGAGCGCCTCGGCGGAGATCGTCGTCGTCCCCGCCGAGGCCTGCGCGAAATCGCCGGGCAGGGCGCGCATCAGCGCGAAGGCGACCATCGAGACGCCGAGCAGGATCGGCACCGCCAGCAGGAGGCGCAGCGCAACCATCCGGATCATGCTGCGCCCCTCGGCGCGCGCGCGCCGGTGCCGGACTACCTGTCCATCCAGGCGGTTCGTACGAAGGTCCTGATGTTGGCGGCCAGCGGCACATAGCCCTTGACGTAGTTCCACCACGCCTCCCAGCGCAGCGGATACTGGTAGATGTCGAGCACATAGGCGTTGTCGGCGATGTGCCGCTGGATCGCCATGTAGGCCTCGGCGCGCCTGGTCGGGTCGAGGATCGAGCGCGCCTCGACGACCATCGCGTCGAGCTTGGCGTCGTTCATGCCGGCGGACCTTCCCTGGCCGTGCATCGAGGTGATCCGCGAGACGATCGCGTCCGGGTCGGGGCTCCAGCTCAGCGCCACCGACAGGAGGGTCGGGAACTCGCCCTTGAGCCACATGCCGATCAGCGGCGCGGTCTCCATCGGCTTGATCGCGACCTTGATGCCGGCCGCCGCCCATTGCTGCTGCAGTATCTGCGCGCAGCTGACATCGAGCGGATTTGCCGCGACGACCAGGTAGTCGCCCAGATCGATGCCGTTGGGGTGACCGGCTTCGGCCAGCAGCCTGCGCGCCGCCGCGACGTCGTGCTTGTAGTACGGCATCTCGGACACGCCGTCATAGCCGCCGACATGGCTCTCCGGGATCATCGCGCCGACCTTGCCGGAGCCGCCGAGCACGGTCTGCAGGCAGGCGGCGCGGTCGGTCGCCAGGCTGAGCGCGCGGCGCACGCGCACGTCGTTCAGCGGCGGCGCCTTCAGGTTCATCCATACCGGGAAGGTGCGCGTGGTCTTGCCCGGCGCGGAGACGAGATCGGGCGCGGTGCGGACGATCTGCGCCGAGACCCGCGGATCCTTGAACCACGTCATGTCGATCGCCTTGGACCGCAGCGCCGAGGTCAGCGATGCCTGATCCTTGAAGAACCGGAAGACCACGCTGTCGAGATAGGGCTGTCCGGCCTCGTAGTAGTTCGGGTTCGCCCGCAGCACGAATTGCTGGTTGGGCTGGTAGGACTCGAACACGAAGGGCCCGGTGCCGACCGGCTTCGTGGCGAGGTCGCCGACCCCGCGGGGAACGATGACGCCGGTCGGATTGGTGGCGAGATAGTTCAGGAAGGCGGCGCTCGGCGCGTTGAGGTCGAAGCGCACGGTGAGCCGGTCGACGACCGTCACTGCCTTGATGCTGGCGAAGATGGCTGCGCTCGGGCTCGCCGAGGCGGGATCGAGGATGCGATCGAAGCTGTGCTTGACGTCGGCGGCCTCGAAGTCCTGGCCGTTGTGGAACTTCACGCCGCTGCGCAGCTTGAACACATAGGTGGTCGCGTCGGGCTGTTCGAAGCCGGTGGCGAGGTCCGGTTCGACCTTCATGTCCGCGTTCCAGCGCAGCAGTCCGCTGTAGAGCAGCGCGGTGAAATCGTAGGACGCGAACGCGGTGGTGGTCACCGGGTCGAGCCCGATCGGATCGGCGTCGGCACCGATCGTCAGCCGGCCGCCGCGCTTCGGCGCGCCGGAAGCGGACTGGCCGAGCGCATCGGGGGCGATTGCGAAGGCGCCGCCTGCAAGGGCGATGCGCAGCGCGTGGCGCCGGGCGATCCCGTATTCCGTCGCGCGGTCCGCGGACGGCGTCGTGGCGGCGGCGGTGTCGTCGATCCTCGGCATGCAGCCCTCCCTCTGGATGGAAGAACGCTAGCGTGCCGCTCGCGCGGGCTTCAAGGCCGCCCGGCGCCGCATTCCGCCGGACGGCACGCCGCCCCGTTTCGCGGCGTCAGGCGGAGCGACCGACGCCGCGCGGCGCGATCGCGCGGCGGCCGGCCATGAACCAGATCCATGCGGCGGCCTGGATGGCCGCCACCAGCGCGAGCGTCGCAGCGTGCGCGGCCGGCCTGCTTGCACCGAGCAGGGACTCGAACAGAGCGAGGCAGTGCCCGATCGAGGCCTGCGCCAGGAAGGCGGCCAAGAACACCAGCAGGTTGATCGCCGTGTTGAGCCGCCCCGCGAGCGCGCTGGAGAAGAGCGGCGTGAGGATCAGATAGCCGATCATGCTGCCCGTGCCGAGCACGACATAGGCGATCCACACCGCGATCGCGGCGATGCCCGTGGGCGGAAACGCGACGATGGCCGCCTGCAGCACGACGAAGGCGCCGGTATAGGCGGCGAAGAGCGTGTCCTTGCCGATGCCGCGCGCCGCCGCGTGGTCGGTCGCGGCGCCGCTGAGGAGATAGCCGGGAATGATTCCGAGCAGTACGGCGAGCATCGCCCCGGGAACGGCGGCTTGCGGCAATCCGGCCACTTCCACCAGCCATGGCGCGGTCCACAAGGTGTGGTAGGCCTGGAATGCCGCCTGCGCCGTCGCGCAGAGCGGCACGACGCGCCAGAAGGCTGGCGCCAGCAGGATGCGGCGGACGTCCAGCAGGGCCTCGGAGAGGCTTTGCCTGCGCTCCGGCCGGCGGTCCGGGACGGCGAACCAGACGATCGCCGCGACCGCAACGCAGGTCGCCGACAGCGTCCAGAACACGCCGCGCCAGCCGAATGCATCGGCGAGCCAGGTGACGGGCAGCGTGCCGAACACGCCGCCGAGACCGGCGAAGGCCATCAGCACGCCGTTGGCGGTGCCAAGGCGTTCGGGCGGCCAGAACAGCGTGTTGGCCTTGAACCCAGCCATCAGGCACATCGCGACGCCGGCGCCGATCAGCGCGCGCGAGGCGCCGAGCGTCGCGATCGACGAGGAAAGCGCGAAGAGCGCCGCGCCGAGAGCGGCGAAGAGCAGCAGGCAGGCCTGGACGCGTCGCGGTCCGAAGCGGTCGAGCATGACGCCGCCCGGGATCTGAAGCAGCACGAACCCGACGAAATAGGTGCTGGTCAGCACGCCCAGCGCCGCCATGTCGATCGAGAGGTCGGCGGCGATACGGGGGCCGACGACCGCGTTGACGATGCGGAACACGTAGGAAAGCAGATATCCCGCCGCGAAGGGCAGGAAGCAGGTCACGATCGCATGCGCAAGGCCGGGAGCGCGCTTCGGCCCGGTTTCGCTCACGCCCGATCGTGGTCGAGGGGCGCGACGGTCTCGAGCGCGGCGCGACCCGCGAGCGTCAGCCGGCAGACCAGCCAGTCCGGCTTGAGCGGGTTGGCGAACCATGGCTCGGCCCAGCCCTGGTCCATGCAGCTGCGGATCGTCCGGGCATCGACGCGTCGGCCGTCCTCGAAGAATAGCGGCAGCTTGCCGCCGGGCTGGCCAAGGCCGCGCGCGAGCCAGTCGCGCTGCGCGGGCGTGGGTTCGCCCGGCGCGGCGGCGAGCCCAGCGGGGCGACCGCGCCTGCGCGGCGCGATCTCCGGCGCGGGCTTGCGGCGAAGCGGGAAGGGGATCGGCGCCCCGGATCTGGTCGACATGCACTCTCGATTCGCGTTGCGCCCGAAAACGCGTGGGACCCTAATGCGTCGGCGGGGCGACGCAAAGAGAACGCGTCGCGAACGCCACGAAACCGTGGACTTCGCCCGACCGCTGGCCGACAGTCGCGCCCATGGATCCGCGATCCGCGCGCCTGGCCCAGGGCTTCTCGAATGCCGGGCACAGCCTCAACCACATACTCACGTCGCTCTATCCCACCGTCGTGCTCGTCCTCGAGCGCGAGTGGGGACGAAGCTATGGCGAATTGATCGCGCTGATGCTGGCAGGCCAGATCCTCTATGGGCTTGCCGCGTTGCCCGCCGGATGGCTGGGCGATCGCTGGTCGACGCGCGGAATGATGGCGGTCTATCTGATCGGGGCGGGTGCGGCGTCGATCGCCACCGGCTTGGCGACCGGCACCCTCGCGCTGGCGTCGGGCCTCGCGGCGATCGGCCTGTTCGGCGCGATATATCACCCCGTCGGCATGGCGTGGGTGGTCCGGAGCAGCACCGATCGCGGACGCGCGCTGGGTTGGAACGGCATGTTCGGATCGATCGGCGTCGCGCTGGGACCGGTCATCGCCGGCGCGTTCTGCCACTTCTGGTCTTGGCGTGCCGCCTTCATCGCTCCCGGCATCGTGTCGATGATGTTGGGGCTTGCCTTGCTGGCCGCGTGGCGGCGCAACTCTGTGGGCGAGGGCGACGCGCCGCCGCCGACCGCGTTGGCGCCGCCGTCGCGCGGCGAGATGCTGCGCGCCTTCATGATCCTGTCGCTGACCATGAGCTGCGGCGGCCTGATCTTCCAGTCCTTCACGGTGGTGCTGCCGAAGCTGTTCGAACTGAGGCTGGGCGCCGACGGCGCCCTGGGGCCGCTCGGCATCGGCGGACTGGTCGGCGCGGTCTATCTGTGCGTCGGACTTTCGATGCCCTATTTCGGGCGCATCGCGGACCGGTTCCCGACCGCGAAGGTCTATCGGTCGGCGTATCTGCTGCTCGCGCCCGGCCTGTTGCTCGCGGCCCTGCTGGAGTCCTGGCTGGTGCTGCTGCTCGCGGTGATGCTGGTCTTCACCAGCAGCCTGGCCGGCCCGGCCGAGAACAAGCTGCTGTCGCACTACACCCCCGGCCGCTGGCAGGGGACCGGCTTCGGCGCGAAATTCATCCTGACGCTCGGCGTCTCGGCGTCGGCGGTGCCGCTGATCGCCTGGGTCTACGAGGCCACCGGCGGGTTCTACTGGCTGTTCGTGCCGCTGGCCGTGCTCGCCGCGGTCGCCCTGGTCGGCGCGTGGATGCTGCCGGTCGCCGAGGCCCAGGCGGCGCGACCGGCCAGCCGGCCGGCCGCGGCGGAGTAGCTCTGCGGCGTCAGGTCTTGGCCAGCGCGCGGTCGAGGTCGTTGATGATGTCGTCCGCGTTCTCGATGCCGATCGACAGACGCAATATGTCCGGCCCGGCGCCAGCGCGTATCTGCTGCTCCTCGGTGAGCTGGCGATGCGTGGTGGAGGCCGGGTGGATGATCAGCGAGCGCGTGTCGCCGATATTCGCGAGATGCGACACGAGGTCGACGCTTTCCACCGCGCGCACGCCGGCCGCGAAGCCGCCCTTGAGCGCGACCGTGAACACCGACCCGAAGCCGCGGGTCAGGTATTTGCGCGCCAGACCGTGATACGGACTGGATGGCAGCCCGACATAGGAAACGCGCGTCACCGCCGGATGCGCCTCCAGGAACTGCGCGACCTTGAGCGCGTTGGCGCAATGGCGCTCCATGCGCAGATGCAGCGTCTCGATGCCGGTGAGGGTCATGAACGCGTTCATCGGCGCCATCGCCGGGCCGAGATCGCGCAGCGCCACCGCGCGCGTCTTCATGGTGTAGCCGAAATCCCCGAAGGTCTCCGCGAAGGTCAGCCCGTGATAGGCGGGATCGGGACGCGACAACCCCGGATACCGGGCGGCGTTGCGGCTCCAGTCGAAACGTCCCGATTCGACGACCGCGCCGCCCATCGAGGTGCCGTGGCCCGAGAGGAACTTGGTCGTCGAGTGGATGACGATGTCGGCGCCCCATTCGAAGGGACGGAACAGCCACGGCGAGGCCATCGTGTTGTCGACCATGAGCACGATGCCCGCTTCGCGCGCGATCGCGGCGATCGGTTCGATGTCGACCACGATGCCGCCGGGGTTGGCCAGGACCTCTATGAAGAAGGCCTTGGTGCGCGGCGTGATGGCGGCGCGGAACGCTGTCGGATCGGCGGGATCGACGAAGGTCACGTTCCAGCCGAAACGCTTGAAGGCGTGCGAGAACTGCGTGATCGATCCGCCGTAGAGATTGCGCGAGGCGACGAAGTCGTCGCCCGGCTCCATCAGCGGGAAGAAGGCAAGCAGCTGCGCGGCGTGGCCCGAGGCCGCGGCGACCGCGCCGCGTCCGCCCTCCAGGCTGGCGACCCGCTCCTCGAGCGCCGACACGGTGGGATTTCCGAGCCGCGTGTAGACGTAGCCGAAATCCTGGAGATTGAAGAGCGACGCCGCGTGATCGACGTCGTCGAAGACATAGGATGTCGTCTGGTAGATCGGAACGTTGCGCGCGCCGGTGGTGGCGTCGGGGCTGGCGCCGGCATGGACGGCGCGGGTCTCGAACGCATAGGCGCGGTCGGGCGAGGGGGCTTGCGGCTTGTCGGTCATGGCGGGACCTTGCCATGGCCGGGGCGCCCCCGTCACCGCACAGCGAAGACGATCGCCCAGATGCCGAAGGTGGCGAGGCAGGCG
>JBIKXN010000212.1:0-6467 GCA_044355765.1 Alphaproteobacteria bacterium | reverse complement strand
GGCTGCCAAGATCTGCAACAACATGATCCTCGGGATCTCGATGATCGCGGTCGGCGAGGCCTTCAACCTGGCCGCGTCGCTAGGGCTCGACGCGCAGAAACTGTTCGACATCGCATCGAAATCCTCCGGGCAGTGCTGGTCCCTGACGTCCTATTGCCCCGTGCCCGGTCCGGTGCCCGCGAGCCCCGCGAACCGTGCCTATGCCCCGGGCTTCACCGGCGCGATGATGCTCAAGGACCTGAAGCTGGCGCAGGAGGCCGCGCATCAGGCGGGCGTGGCGACACCGATGGGGGCCTTGGCCCAGTCTCTCTACGCGCTCTACGCCGGCAGCGGCAGAGGCGACGCGGATTTCTCCGGGATCATCCGGCTGCTGGCGGGCGCGGACGGCGGGCGGTCGTGACGACGATCTGTACTTTGCGCGAAAATTTCGCCAAGTATTGCAGACTGAAGTTGCCAACGGACGACGCCGAATGAAGAAGACGTATCTGGAGACGATCGCCCTGGTCGAGCGGCTCCACCGGAACTTTCTCGAAGTGGTCAAGCTCGAGATCGACAAGCTCGGCGTGCGGGACATCAACAACGTCCAGGCGCTGATCCTGTACAACATCGGCCGGGAGGAGATGACAGTGGGGGAACTGACCCTGCGCGGCTGCTATCTCGGCTCGAACGTGTCCTACAACCTGAAAAAGCTGATCGAACAGGGCTATATCGCCCAGGCGCGCTCGCCGCACGACCGGCGCACCATCCGCATCAAGCTGACCGAGACCGGGCTGGCGCTGCACGGCAAGCTCGACGCGATATTCGACGAGCACGCGAGCAGCCTCGGACGCATCGCGCCAAGTGTCAATCTCGGCGAGGTGTGCGAGGCTTTGCGCGGCGTCGACCGGTTCTGGGGTCTGCAACGGCCGTGACGCGACGCCCGCTCGCGCGGGAAGGACGGTCCGCCGGCGGTGTCGTTCAGCCGAAAGCCTGCAACCCGGTCTGCGCCCGGCCAAGAATCAGCGCATGGATGTCGTGCGTCCCCTCGTAGGTGTTGACCGTCTCCAGGTTCATGACGTGCCGCATCACGTGGTACTCGTCCATGATCCCGTTGCCGCCATGCATGTCGCGGGCGGTACGCGCGATGTCGAGCGCCTTGCCGCAGGAATTGCGCTTGATGAGGCTGATCGTTTCCGGCGCCAGTCTGCCGGCGTCCAACAGCCGGCCCGCCCTCAGGCATGCCTGCAGGCCGATCGCGATCTCGGTCTGCATGTCGGCCAGCTTCTTCTGGACGAGCTGGGTCGCGGCGAGCGGACGGTTGAACATCTTGCGCTGGAGCGTGTAGTCGCGCGCCGCATGCCAGCAGAATTCGGCGGCGCCAAGCGCCCCCCATGCGATCCCGTAGCGCGCCCGGTTCAGGCAGCCGAACGGCCCCTTGAGACCGCTGACATTGGGCAGCAACGCGTCGTCGCCGACCTCGACGTCGTCCATGACGATCTCGCCGGTGATCGATGCGCGCAGCGAGAGCTTGCCCTCGATCTTCGGCGCGGACAGGCCCTTCATGCCCTTTTCGAGGACGAAGCCGCGGATGTCGCCCGCGTCGTCCTTGGCCCACACCACGAACACGTCGGCGATGGGCGAGTTCGAGATCCACATCTTGGCGCCTTTGATCACATAGCCGCCGGGCACCTTGCGCGCCCGGGTGATCATTCCGCCCGGATCCGATCCCGCGTCGGGTTCGGTCAGGCCGAAGCAGCCGATCCATTCGCCGGTCGCGAGCCTGGGCAGGTATTTCTGGCGCTGCGCCTCGGTCCCGTAGGCGTGGATCGGATGCATCACCAGCGACGACTGGACCGACATCATCGAGCGGTAGCCGGAATCGATGCGTTCGACCTCGCGCGCGACGAGGCCGTAGCAGACATAATTGACGCCCGGACAGCCATAGCCCTGGATCGTCGAGCCGAGGAAGCCCATCTCGCCCATCTCGCGGAAGATCGCGGGGTCGGTCTTTTCCTCGTTGAACGCGGCCTTCACCCGCGGCATCAGGCGGTCCTGGCAGAACTGCCGTGCCGCGTCGCGGATCATCCGTTCGTCCTCGGAGAGTTCCTCTTCCAGCAGGAACGGGTCTTCCCAGACGAAGGAGGGCCGGGAGGGCTTGGAGGCCGGGGAAGCGATGGCAGGTTGCGCGTTCATGCGGGTGAACTCCTTGGACGCACGCCTATATAGCGCGACGGCGCAAAAGGTCTAAGGGGCAGGGAGCCGGAATGAGCGGCCGCGAAGTGATCTTCGAGATACGCCGGATCGGGAATTCGGCCAAGGTCACGGCGGTGGACGTCGAGACCGGGATCGAGGCGACCGTCGCCGGCCCGGCATATTCCTCCGATTTCTCCCTGGAACAGGCGGCAAGGCGCAAGCTTGCCTATGTCCTGGCCAAGGCCGGTCCCTGGCCGCGAAAGTGAGGCGGCGGCGCGCGGCGCTGGCACGCGGACGCGGCGCTGTCTATTGTAAGGCGACGGCGTCGAGCGAGTCCCTGGTCCGGCTGTGGAACCGGTTCGCGCGGCGCGCGGCGCCGGCGGGCGCCATGCGGAGAACAGGGCGCGGCATGGAATATTTCGTCCAGCAATTGATCAACGGGCTGACGCTCGGCGCGATCTATGCGCTGATCGCGATCGGCTACACGATGGTCTACGGGATCATCGGAATGATCAATTTCGCGCATGGCGAGATCTACATGATCGGCGCGTTCATCGCGGTCATCGCCTTCACCGGGCTCGGCATGCTGGGGCTGACCTGGGCGCCGGCCGCGATAGCGGTGGTGCTGGTCCTGTCGATGTTCTTCACCGCCGCCTATGGCTGGACGGTGGAGCGGATCGCCTACCGGCCGTTGCGCGGCTCGCATCGCCTTGCGCCCCTGATCTCCGCGATCGGCATGTCGATCTTCCTCCAGAACTACGTGCAGATTGCGCAGGGCGCGAAAATCAAGCCGCTCCAGCCGGTGGTGCAGGGCAACATCCCGCTGATGGAATCCGCAACCGGTTTCACCGTAGCCATCACCTATCTGCAGTTGATCATCATGGTCCTGACGGTGGCGCTGATGATCGGGTTCACGCTGCTCATCCAGCGCACGGCGCTCGGTCGCTCGCAGCGGGCGTGCGAGCAGGATCTGAAGATGGCGTCGCTGCTCGGTGTCGACGTCGACCGCACGATCTCGCTGACCTTCGTCATGGGCGCCGCGCTCGCCGCGGTCGCCGGCGTCATGATCACAATGTATTACGGCGTGATCGATTTCTTCATCGGCTTCCTGGCCGGGGTGAAGGCCTTCACGGCCGCCGTGCTCGGCGGCATCGGCTCGCTGCCGGGCGCCGTGCTGGGCGGTCTGCTCATCGGCCTGATCGAAGCCTTCTGGTCGGCGTATTTCTCGGTCGAATACAAGGATGTCGCCACCTTCGCGATCCTGGTCGTCGTGCTGATCTTCCGTCCGACAGGACTGCTCGGGCGGCCCGAGGTCGAAAAGGTCTGAGGGCGCGCATGGCGACGACAACCCAAGACGCGGCGCCGCGCGGCGGCCCCGATTACGTCGCCGCCGCCAAGGAGGCGGCGCTCGCGGCCCTGGTCATGGCAGTGCTCGCGGTGCCGCTGATCGGCTTCGTGCTCGTGGACGTCACCGGCGGCGTGACGCTCAAGACGCGCTTCGGCGGCGTCGCGGCCGCCGCTGCCATCGTGTTCGTCGGGCGTTTCGCGCTGGCGCTGCTGCGCGGGCGCGGGACGAGCCTAGGACTTGGCGCCATCAGCGGTGTCGTCGGCAGGATGTCGGGGGCGGGGGTCGGCCGATGGATCGCACCGGGACTGGCGGGCTTCGCGATCGTCATGCCGCTGATGCCGTTCGCCGACCGGTACATCATCGATCTCGGCACCTCGGTGCTGATCTACATCATGCTCGGATGGGGCCTGAACGTGGTCGTCGGGCTGGCCGGACTGCTCGACCTCGGCTATGTCGCCTTCTACGCGGTCGGAGCCTATTCCTTCGCGCTCCTGGCGCTGCATTTCGACTTCTCGTTCTGGATGTGCCTGCCGCTCGCCGGGCTCTTCGCCGCCCTGTTCGGCGTCATCCTCGGTTTCCCTGTGCTGCGGCTGCGCGGCGACTATCTGGCGATCGTCACGCTGGGCTTCGGAGAGATCATCCGCATCGTTCTGCTGAACTGGCAGGACTTCACCGGCGGCCCGAACGGGCTCAGTTCGATTCCGCGGCCGACTTTCTTCGGCGCTCCGCTTGCGCGCAGCGCGCCCGAGGGCCAGACCACGTTCCATGAATTCGTCGCTCCGGTCATGGAGCCGCTCTACGCGCTGTTCGGCGGCGAGTGGGGCTTCAGCCCGATCCACCGCATCGTCTGGCTCTATTACATCATCCTGGTGCTGGCGCTGGTCACCAACTTCTTCACGCTGCGCATCCGCAACCTGCCGGTCGGCCGGGCATGGGAGGCGCTACGCGAGGACGAGATCGCGTGCCGGTCGCTCGGCATCAACCCGACCAATACAAAGCTGAGCGCCTTCGCGATCGGCGCGATGTTCGCCGGCTTCGCCGGGTCGTTCTTCGCCGCCCGCCAGGGGTTCGTGAGCCCGGAGAGCTTCACCTATATCGAAAGCGCAGTGATCCTGGCGATCGTGGTGCTCGGCGGCATGGGCTCGCAGCTCGGCGTCGTGGTCGCGGCCGCCTTCCTGATCCTGATCCCCGAATTCGGCCGGGACTTCGCGCAATACCGCATGCTGCTGTTCGGGCTCGCGATGGTGCTGGTGATGGTCTGGCGCCCGCAGGGGTTGATTTCGGGGCGCGAGCCGTCCCTTCGTCTGCATCCCCAGGGGCGGTGACCATGCGCGACGCCGCCTACGGTTCCCTTTCGCCCGACGCCATCCTGAGCGTCGACCATCTGACGATGCGCTTCGGCGGCCTCACCGCCGTGGACGACGTCAGCTTCGCGGTCAAGGACCGCAGCATCACGTCGATCATCGGCCCGAACGGCGCCGGCAAGACCACGGTCTTCAACTGCCTGACCGGCTTCTACAAACCGACGATCGGACGCCTGGCGATGCGGCGCGGCGACCAGGTGTTCCTGCTCGAGCGCATGGAGGGCCACCGGATCTGCAAATACGCCCGGGTGGCGCGGACGTTCCAGAACATCCGGCTCTTCGGCGCGATGACGGCCCTCGAGAACCTGATGGTCGCGCAGCACAACCGCCTGATGGCGGCGTCCGGGCTGAGCGTGCTGGGGCTGTTCGGCGCGGCGTCCTTCCGAGCCGCCGAAAAGGACGCGGTCGACAAGGCTCGCTACTGGCTCGACCGCACCGGCCTCGTGGAACGGGCCGACTGGGAGGCCGCGAACCTGCCATATGGCGACCAGCGGCGGCTGGAGATCGCGCGCGCGATGTGCACGGACCCGGCGCTGCTCTGTCTCGACGAGCCGGCGGCCGGACTGAACCCGCGCGAGAGCGCCGACCTCAACGGACTGCTGCGTTTCATCCGCGACACGCACAAGGTCGCCGTGCTGCTGATCGAGCACGACATGAGCGTGGTGATGGAGATCTCCGACCACGTGATCGTGCTCGACTACGGACGAAAGATAGCGAGCGGAACGCCGGAGGCCGTGCGCAACGACCCGGCGGTCATCCGCGCATATCTGGGCGAGGGCGAGGACGCGGCCCTGCCGTCGGAGGTCGCGGCCGACCTGGGAGCGGGAAGATGAGCGCGCCGATGCTGTCCGTCCAGGGCGTGCGCAGTTTCTATGGGCGCATCGAGGCGCTCAAGGGCGTCTCGATCGAGGTGCGCGCCGGCGAAATCGTCACTCTCATCGGCGCCAATGGCGCCGGCAAGTCGACGCTGCTGATGACGATCTTCGGCAAGCCGCAGGCGCGCGAGGGCCGGATCCTGTTCGAAGGACAGGACATAGCGCGCGAGCAACCCCACCGGATCGCCCGCCTCGGGATCGCCCAGTCGCCCGAGGGTCGGCGCATCTTTCCCCGGATGACGGTCTTCGAGAACCTCCAGATGGGCGCGCTGGTCGCGGACAGAACCAATTTCGAGGCCGATCTGGAACGCTGCTTCCGGCTTTTCCCGATCCTCGAAAAGCGCCGCGGACAGCGCGGCGGCACGCTGTCGGGCGGCGAGCAGCAGATGCTGGCGATCGCGCGCGCCCTGATGAGCAGGCCGCGCCTGCTGCTGCTCGACGAACCGTCGCTGGGTCTGGCCCCGCTGATCGTGAAGCAGATCTTCGACACGATCCGCGAGGTGAACGCGCGCGACGGCATGACCGTGCTGCTGGTCGAGCAGAACGCCTTCCATGCGCTCAAGCTGGCGCATCGCGGCTACGTTCTCGTCAACGGCGAGATCGCCATGACCGGGACGGGCGCGGAACTGCTCGCCAACCGCGACGTGCGTGCCGCCTATCTCGAAGGCGGACGGAGCCACTGAGGCCGCAGATGATCGAACTCCTTGG
>JBIKXN010000211.1:0-6472 GCA_044355765.1 Alphaproteobacteria bacterium | reverse complement strand
GATCCGGGCCAAGGAAAAGAAGGTTCCCCTGGGTCGCTGGGCGCAGCCCGAGGAGGTTTCCTACGCGGTGGCGTTCCTGGCCTCCGCCGAAGCGGATTTCATCACCGGCCAATCGATCAGCCCGAATGGCGGCGAGACGATCGTCGGTTTCTAGAAACACCCATCCCTGGAGATACGGTCATGCATTTCGGACTTTTCAACCTCATGACGCAGAGGGACCGTTCGCTCGGTGCCCGCGAGATCTACGCCAACACCGTCGAGCACATAAAGATGGCGGAGCAGATCGGTTTCGAGGTCGCCTGGTTCGCCGAGCATCATTTCTCCAACTACTGCCTGTGCGCCAGCCCGCTCGCGATGTGCATCTACATGGCGCCCCAGACCAGCCGGATCAAGCTGGGGCCGGCCGTGATCGTCGCGCCGCTTTACGAACCTGTGCGCATGCTCGAGGAGATCGCTCTCGCCGACCAGCTCAGCGACGGCCGCCTGGTTCTCGGTTTCGGCGCCGGCTACCAGGAATACGAGTTCCACAAATTCGGCGTCGACATCAAGCAGTCCCGCAACATCTTCCTCGAGACGCTGGATCTTGTCGAAGCGTTCCTCGCGGGCGGCCCGCTCGAGTTCGAGGGCCAGCACGTCAAGTTCCCGAAGACACACTTCTCGGTTCGCCCGCTCCAGCAGCGGCCGGACATCTACGTGGCCGGGATGTCGTCGGACCCGGAGACGCAAGGCCGCGCGGTGCGGCGAGGTTACATCCCGTTCTTCACGACCGGTTGGAACAGCTTGGACGCCATCGCGGAGGTGCGCGAGAAGTCGCGCGCGCATTTCATCGCCGCGGGTGGCGAGGCCGCGCACGCTCCCTATGCGATGCAGCGCTATATCTTCGTCACGGACGATCGCCGGGAAGCGCTGCAGGCGGCCGAGGGCGCCCGGTACATCCGCCGCGTGGCGATGTCGATGCGCAACAAGTATGGGGAGCTGGAGGGCGCGTTCCTGAAGGAGATCCCCGCTCCCGACGAGCCCCCGCTGGAAACGATCGCGGACCGCATGCTGGTCGGCGATGCCGAGCTTGTGGCGCAGCGCCTCGGGGACGAGATCGAACGCCTGCAACCCACCCATGTGAGCGCGTTCATGGCGGTGCCCGGGATCGCCCAGGATCGCGTCATGAAGTCGATGGAAGCTTTCGGTGCCAAGGTTCTTCCGCGCCTGCGCGAGCGTTTCGGCGACCTGTCCAAGGTCGGCGCGCCTGTTCCGCGGCTGCGCGCAGCCGCCTGAACGCCCGGCGTCGCCGAAAGCCCGGCCTTGGCCTCATGCCGCCTCTCGACCGGTGATCACCATGCGGGCGAGGGCGGCGGGGTCCAGGCCGGCCGCTGGCCGGTCGATGGCCTTGCGACCTCCCTTGAGGATCGCGACGCGCGTGGCGACGGCCGCGACATCGGCCATGCTGTGGCTCACCAGAACGACGGTGCGCCCTTCGGCGGCAAGGCGGCGCACCAGACCGAGCACCAGCGCGGTCTCGGCGACGCCCAGCGCCGCCGTCGGTTCGTCCATGATCACGACGCGTGCGTTCCAGCGCAGCGCCCGCGCGATCGCGACCGCCTGGCGCTGGCCGCCCGAGAGCCTTTCGACCGGTCGGCCAGCGTCGCCGATCGCGATGCCCAGTCGCTCGAGATAACCCAGCGCTTCGTTGCGCATCCGTCGTTTGTCGAGCAGCGACGGGAAGGGCAGGCCGAAGGGGGCGCGTACCAGTTCGGAGCCGAGGAACACGTTTTCCGCCACCGACAGCCGCGGCGCGACCGCCAGTTCCTGATAGATCGTGGCGATGCCGCGGGTGAGGGCGTCCTGGGGCGATGCGAAACGGACCGGCGCGCCGTCGAACTCGATCGCGCCGGAATCGGGCGCGTGGGCTCCCGACAGGATCTTGACCAGGGTCGACTTGCCGGCCCCGTTGTCGCCGCACAACGCCAGCACGTCGCCGGCGGCGACGTCCAGGTCGACGCCGCGCAGCGCCTCGACCGCGCCGTAGCTCTTCGCCACGGCGCGCAGCCGAAGCAGGGGCGTCACAGGAACTGGCGGACGTTGTTCTGGTCGACGACGTAGGCGTCGAGGAACAGATACGGGCCACCGGTCACGCTGGCCTTGGGCTGACCCTTGACGACGATCGCGTCGATCGCGTCGATCGCGCGCTTGCCCATCTCCTCGAAGGGGATCGCCACGGTGGCCTGCAGCAGCGAGTCCGGATCGGCGATGCGCCGATAGGTCTCGATGCCGCCGTCGATGGAGACGAACTTGATCTGGCCCTTGCGCAGGCCGCGCGGGCGCAGCAGATCGTCGATCACGAAGGCCTGTCCGTCGAAAGACGCCCAGATCCCCTGCAGATTGGCGCCGTGCTGGAGCAGCAGCGCCTGCATGCCCTGGCGCACGTCGTCGCGCCAGGACTGGGTGCGCGCCATGCTGTGGCTGCCGACCACCTTCACGGCCTGGTTCTCGGCCAGCACCGCGTCGAGCACGCGGCCGCGGATGCGCGTGCCGACATTGCCCTCGAAACGTTGCAGCAGCAGGTTGCCCTGATAGTTCATCTCGCCGAGCAGCCAGAGCGCGGCGTCCGCGCCGACCTTGAATTCGTTGACCTGGATGTCGAAGAGCGTGTGCGGGGAGGTGCCGGCCATCACCGTCACGACCGGAATGCCGGCGCGGCGCGCGCGCTCGAGCTGCGCCTCGGCTTCGACCGGCTTGCCCATCGCGGCCACGATCGCGCGCGGCTTGCGCTGGATCAACGCGTCGAGCTGTTCGGCGTGTCGGGGCAGCGAGCCCTCGGAGTTCAGGATCGTCGCGCTCCACCCCTTCGCGCGGGCGGCGGCTTCGGCGGCGTTGGCGACGCGCGCATGCGTCTCGGAGGACATCTGGAAGGCGACGACCGCGATCTCCGGCGCCTGGGCGCGTGCGATCGACGGTGCGGCGAGCGTCGCCGCGGCGGCGGCTCCGGCAAGCATCTGGCGGCGGGCGATTTCGGTCATGTCAGTCCTCCCCTGGAGATCACGGCACGGTCATGCCGACCTGAAGCTCAGGCGCTTGACGAAGGCGGCGCGCCCCAGCGCTCCGGCCGACAGCGCCACCGAGCCGACGATGATGGCGCCCAGAACGATATCCTGAACGTAATACGCGACGCCCGACAGGATCAGCCCGTTGCCGAGCGCCTTGAGCGTGAAGGCGGCGATCAGGGTCCCGGGCACGTTCGGCCTGCCGGGCTCGACCATGGTCATCCCCAGCAGGACCGCGGCGATCGCGTAGAGGAAGTGGTCGCCGGCCATGTTGGGTGCGGCGGACGAAAGGCTCGACGCCAGCAGCACCGCCGTCAGTCCCGCGAGAAGCCCGGCCAGCGCGAGCGCGATGCGTTTCATGCGCCGCGTCGCTATGCCCGCCAGCCGCGCCGCCTCCTCGGCCTCGCCGGTGGCGATCAGATGCGCGCCGGTGCGCGTCCACTTGACCAGCGCGTAGCTGAGCGCGGCGACGCCCGCCAGCCACCAGAGCAGGTTGGGCAGCCCGAGCAGGCTGCCGCGCGCGAGCGACGTGAACTCCGTCGGCCAGCGGCCGACGAAGGCGACGCCCTTGGTGATCATGAAACCGAGGCCCTTGGCCATCGCGGCCATCCCCAGTGTGGCGATCAGCGAAGGGACGTGCAGCACCGTGACGGCGAAGCCGTTGGCGAGGCCGCAGAGCAGCCCCGCGCCCAGCCCGGCGAGCACCGCGAGCGCCGGGGGGTGGCCGGAATGGACCAGGAACCCGGCGACCACGGCCGCCAGGCTGGCGACCTCGGCCACCGAGAGGTCCAGCTCGGCGGTCGTCAGCGCGAGGGCGAACCCGATGGCGAGGATCGCGAGAAAGCTGGTCTCCTTGAGGATCAGGGCGAGGTTGGCCGGCGTCGCGAAGACGGGCTGCGTCGCCGCGAACCACGCCAGCACGCAGGCCCCTGCGATCGCCGTCCCATATGCCCCGAGAAATCTCCGCACGGGGCCGATGCTAGATCGCCCCCGCGCCGGATTCCAGAGCGCGCGGGATCCCGCCCGGATCAGCCGATCCGGAAGTTCCGCACATGGTCGGGAACGGGAACGCCCTGCCGGCCGCGCGGGTCGGGCTCCGGATCGAGCGTCTGCATGCGCAGCGGAATGACGCCGGCCCAGACATCGACGTCGAGGTCCGCGTCGTCGTCGCCCGGCGGTGCCGCGCGGATCTTGGCCGAGGCCTCGTCGATCGGCATCGCGAGGACGGTGGTCGCCTTGAATTCCTGCTCCGTCATTGCGCGCAGCCTGTCCCAGCGGCCGGGGAAGAGGGTCTCGACGAAGTTGCGCAAGCGCGTCTCCTTCTCCGCGCGGTCGTCGACGATGCGCGCGCGGCCGAGCAGCATCACCGAGCGGTAGTTGACCGAGTGGTTGTAGGCGGAACGCGCCATGACCATGCCGTCCATCAGCGTGACGGTGACGCAGACATCCGCTCCCTCGCAGCGGTCCAGCATCCGGCTGGCCGACGATCCGTGCCAGTAGACATCGTTGCCTTCGCGCCATTGCAGCGTCGGCGTCACCAGCGGCGCGCCGTCGAGCAGATAGCCGACATGGGCGAGCGGCTGCGCGTCGAGGATCGCGTCGATCGTCGCGCGGTCGTAGGCGCCGCGCGGATGCATCCGCTTCACGCGCACGCGTTCGGTCTTCGGGCCCGGCTTTTCCGCCATCGCAATCTCCATCGGTTCGGCGGCAGACGGGATACGGCCAATGTGGTATGAATTAAAGTACCGGTTGGAGAAAAAATGAGCAGACCACTCAGACGGGCGCGCGGGGCCGAAGGGGCCGCGCTGGCCCTCAGCGTCGATCGCGCGGCGCCGCTCCCGCTCCATGCGCAATTGGCGGCCCAGCTGCGCGCGTTCGTGCTCTCGGGACGCGTCATGCCGGGTGCGCGCCTGCCGTCGACGCGCGCGATGGCCGCCGAGCTCGGGATCGCCCGCGCGACCGCGGTGCTGGCGGTCGAGCAGCTGGCCGCCGAGGGCTATGCCGAGGGCCGCCGCGGCGCAGGGCTCTTCGTCTCGCGCCGCCTGCCGGAGCAGACGCTCGGCGTCGCGGCGCCGCGCCCGCGGCTGCCGCGCCCGTCGCCGCCGCCGCCGCCCGCCTGGCGTCCCTTCGCCGTCTCTGCGCTCGATCCCGAGCTGTTCCCCCACGACGCCTGGGCGCGGCTGCTGCAGCGCGGGTGGCGCGCCCATGGCGCCGAGCTGCTGCGCCGACCGGATACGTTCGGGTGGCTGCCGCTGCGCGCGGCGATCGCGCGCCATCTCGGCGAGTGGCGTGGGATCGTCTGCGATCCCGGACAGGTGGCGATCACCGCGGGCGTCGCCGACGCGACCGCCCTGGTCGCGGCCTGCGGCTTCCCGCGCGGCGCACGCGTGGTGGTGGAGGATCCTGGCTATCCGGCGATAGCGGCCGAACTGCTGCGATGCGGGCTGCGTCCCGTGCCGATCCGCGTCGGCGCGGGCGGCCTCGACCCGTCTCGCCTCGACATCCATGCCGAGGCGCGGACCGCGCGCGGCGTCTTCGTCGCGCCCGCGCGCCAGCATCCGCTGGGCGGCGCGATGCCGGTCGGGCGCCGCCTCGCCCTGCTCGATTGGGCGCGGCGCGTCGACGGGCTGGTCGTCGAGGACGAATTCGACGGCGAGTACCGCTACGCAGGTTCGCCGCTACCTGCACTGACCAGCCTGGACCGCGCGGGCCGGGTGGTCCATGTCGGCAGCTTCTCGAAGGTGCTCAGCGCGTCGCTGCGGCTCGGCTACGCCGTTCTGCCGGCCGCGCTGCTCGGCGCCGCCCATGCGCATCTGCGCGCCGGACCGCCGACCGCATCGGTCGTCGCGCAGCCAGCGCTCGCCGACTTCGTCGCCTCGGGCGACTTCGCCGCGCATGTGCGGCGGACCCGGCGCATCTATGCGCGCCGCCTCGAGGCGCTGCTGCAGGCGGGCCGCCCCTGGCGCGGGCTGCTCGACATCGAGCCCACCGATTGCGGCCTGCACGTGGTCGTCCGCTTCGGGCCGCGCATGCCGGCGCGCGTCGACGACCGCGCGATCGCGGCGGCGGCGCTGGAGGCCGGCGTCGTCGCGGCGCCCCTGTCCGCGAGCCATGCGCGTCCCCCGCGGCGCCACGGCCTGCTGCTGGGCTTCGCCGGTTTCCCCGAAGAAGTCCTCGCCGCGGCGATGGACCGGCTGGGCCGCGCCGCCGTCGCCGTCGCGCGTCGCCACGCGCGCTGAGCGGCGGCGGCGTTGCCGATGACTAAAAGGTTTTTGGCCTGGATGGGTGGCGTGCCGCGATTGGACCGGGCTAGGGTGTCCAGGCGGAGAGCGAAGGCTGGCCAGGCGCGGCCTCGGGGGCGAGCGGCATGTACGGCATGGTCAACAAGGCGATGGAGGACATGGTGCGCCGCGGCCATGGCGACGCCGCGTGGG
>JBIKXN010000210.1:0-6473 GCA_044355765.1 Alphaproteobacteria bacterium | reverse complement strand
CGATTGTGATAATTAATGCGCTGTTAAGGCTTTCGAGGGCATCGTGGCGCGATCATGACGACGGATGCCGACCCCGCCGACTTGACCGAACTGGTCGATCTGACGCGCGACATCCGTCGGCGCACGCCATCCGTCGCTCCGTCCTACGCCAAGCTTACGCGCCTTATCAATGTCGCGCGGGACCGCTCTCCGGACGCCCGCGCCGAGATGGTGGACGCGATCGGCGCCTTCGTCGTCGACCGCGCGGACACGGCAAGCCCGACCGAGATGGGTCTGGCGTCGGATATCCTCGCGAAGCTGCTGCGCGACGCCGAGACGGTGGTGCGGCGCAAGCTCGCCGAGCGCCTCGCCAAGGAGCCGCGCGCGCCCGCCGACCTGGTGCGCCAACTCGCCAACGACGATGCCGAGGTCGCGCGCCCGATCCTGGTCCAGAGCGAGGCGCTCGCGGACGAGGATCTGCTGGACGTGGTGCGTCAGAAGACGATGCAGCATCGGCTCGCCGTCGCGCTGCGGCGCGACGTCTCCGAGGATGTCAGCGCGGCGCTGGTCGACCATGGCGAAACCGAAGTGGCCCTGTCGCTGGTCGAAAATCCCGGCGCGCGGATCGGCCGGGCCAGCTTCGAGACGCTGGTCGAGCGCTCGCGCGAGGAGCCGCGGCTGCAGGATCCCCTGGTACATCGCGCCGATCTGGAGCCGCAGCTCGCCAAGCGGATGTATGGCTGGGTCTCCGCGTCGGTGCGGCGGCAGATCGTCGCCAATTTCGACGTCGACCCGATCCTGCTCGAGGCGGCGATCCGCGATTCGCTGAAGGCCGCCAGCACCGAGCAGCGGCGCGCCTTCGAGTCCGACCAGCCATCCGAACGGCTCGGCGCCGAGATCGACCGCGCCCAAGCGGACGATCCCCATGTGATGATCCGGCTGCTGCGCGCCGGCGAGGTCGGGCTTTTCGAGGCGGCCTTCGCGCGTGTCACCGGCCTGCCGCCGACGATCGCCCGCCGCGCGATCTACGAACCCGGCGGCCGCGCGATGGCCGTCGCGTGCCGGGCGAGCGGCATCGACAAGCCCGTCTTCGCTGCCATGTTCCTGCTGGCACGCCGCGCGCGGCCCGGGGACAAGACCGTAGACCCGATGGAACTGCCTTCGGCGCTGATGTTCTTCGACACGCTGGACATCGCGTCGGCGCGGCGGACCGTCGATCATCTGCGCCTTGCGTCGGCCCAGCGTCGCGTCAGCTGACGGCGCGCCTGCGGAGGGTCAACGCTCCAGCGCGGCGACCCCCGGCAGGACCCTGCCTTCGAGCCATTCGAGAAAGGCCCCGCCGGCCGTCGACACATAGGTCAGCTTGTCCTCGACCCCGGCCTGGGCGAGCGCGGCCACCGTGTCGCCGCCGCCGGCCACCGCATCCAGACCGCCGGCGGCCACGCGGCGGGCCACCTCGCGCGCGACCGCGGTCGTTCCGGCATCGAAGGGGGGCGTCTCGAACGCGCCCAGCGGACCGTTCCAGACCAGGGTGCGGCACGTCGCCAGGGCTGCGATCGCCGCCGCGGCCGATGCCGGACCGATGTCGAGGATCATCCGGTCCGGCGGCACCGCGCCGATCGGCACGGTCGCGGTCTCGACCCCCGGCGCGAGCTTCGCGGCGATCACCGCGTCGACCGGCAGCACCAGACGCTTGCCCGCCGCGGCTGCGGCCGCCGCGATGCGCCGCGCCTCGGGCGCCATGTCGCGCTCGCACAGCGACCCGCCGATATCCGTTCCCGCCGCATGCAGGAACGTATTGGCCATGCCGCCGCCGATGACCAGGACGTCGACCCGGTCGAGCAGATTGCCGAGCAGCGCCAGCTTCGTCGACACCTTGGCCCCGCCGACGATCGCCGCGAGCGGGCGGCGAGGATGGTCGAGCGCCCGGCCGAGCGCCGAGAGTTCCGCCTGCATGGACCGGCCGGCGGCGCTGGGCAGCAGCCGCGCCAGCGCCTCGGTCGAGGCATGGGCCCGGTGGGCGGCCGAAAACGCGTCGTTCACGAACACGTCGCCGAGCGACGCCAACGCCCGCGCGAAGCCCGGATCGTTGGCCTCCTCGCCGGGGTGGAAGCGGAGATTTTCGAGCAGGCCGACCTCGCCGTCGCGCAGCTTCGCCACCATAGCCTCCGCGGCCGGGCCGATGCAGTCATCCGCGAAGGCGACCTTCCGCCCGCCAAGGGCAGCCTCCAGCGCCGGCAGCACCGGCGCCAGGGACATTCCCTCGCGCGGGCGGCCGTCGGGTCGCCCAAAATGGGAGATCACCACCACGCGCGCCTTCGCGGCGACCAGCGCCTCGATCGTCGGAACCAGACGCTCGATCCGGGTGGCGTCGGCCACGCGGCCGTCCTTCATGGGCACATTCAGATCGGCGCGCAGCAGCACGCGGCGGCCCGAAAGCTCCAAATCCTCAATGATTCGAAAGGGCATGGCTCGAATTCCGTGGCTGCCGGGTGGCGAGGCGAAAGCGCCGCCCAGGACGTGGTTAGAAAAGGCGTTTGTGGATTCGCGGGCGATGATGGTAAGTTGTTCCGATTAACGCAGCGCATCCAAGGTCTGCAAGACCGCCCGCGCGGCGCCATATCGTTCGAGACCGAGCACGACAGGGAGTTGAGTGGCATGCAAGACACCGGTGAAGGCGCCCCGATCCGCGCCACCGTGAAATGGTTCAATACCGCCAAGGGCTTCGGTTTCGTGACGCCCGCGGACGGTTCGCCGGAAGCGTTCCTCCACCTCTCGGCGCTCCGTCAGGCAGGCTTCGAATCCGTCGGCGAAGGCTCGGGCCTGACCGTGGAACTCGGCCAGAGCCCCAAGGGCCGTCAGGTCGTCCGTGTGGTCGAGGTGGATGCCGGTTCGGCGACCCCGGCGCGCGGCGATGGCGGCGGCGGCTTCGGCGACCGCGGCGGCTTCCGCGACCGTGATCGCGATCGCGACCGCGGTGGCTTCGGCGGCGGCGATCGCGGCGGCTTCGGCGGCCCGCGCGGCCCGCGCAGCTTCGGCGGCGGCGGCGGTGGGTTCGGTGGCGGCGACCGCGGCGGCTTCGGCGGTGGCGGTGGCGGCGGTGGGGGCGGCGGCGGTGCCGGCTACCAGGCGCCCAGCCCGGCCGACATCGCGCGCGCCGAACAGATGGACGGCGTCGTCAAGTGGTTCAGCGCCATCAAGGGATATGGCTTCATCCAGCCGAATTCCGGTGGCAAGGACGTGTTCCTCCACATCACCGTGCTGCGCAACGCGGGCATCCAGGGCCTCAACCCCGGACAGGCCGTGCGCATGAAGGTGCTGACGGCCCGCAAGGGTCCGGAGGCGGTGTCGATCGAACTCGCCTGAACGGCGAAGCGTCGCGACAAGACGGCGGGTCCTGCGAGGGGCCCGCCGTTTTCTTTTCCGCCTGACGCGAAGCGCCGCCGTTCACTCCCCGGCGAGGCTGTCGAGGCGGTAGCCCCCGCCCGGCCCCTGCGCCAGACGCGCCGCAAGCCAGGGCAGCGTCGCGGCCAGGCTCTCGGCGAGCGTCCAGGGCGGGTTGACCACGACCAGCCCGCAGCCGGCGAGGCGCGCCGCCGGGTCGTCATCCGCGGCCGGCGCGCGGACGAGCAACTCGGCGACCAGGACGCGGCGAATTCCGGCCGCGACGATCGCCGCATGCAGCGCATCGACCGGCCCGCGGGTCTTGATCGGATACCACCCGACGAGCACGCCGGTCGCGAAGCGCCGATAGGCGTGGCGCAGCCCGCGGGCCAGACGCTCGTATTCGTCCTTCGCCTCGAAAGGCGGGTCGACCAGAACGAGGCCGCGGCGCTCGGGCGGCGGCAGGTCGGATTTCAGCGCGCCCCAGCCATCTGCCTGCCGCACCTCGATGCGCCGGTCGCCCGCGGTCGCGCGGCGCAGATCGCGCAGCGCCTCGGAATGCATCTCGCACAGCAGCAGGCGGTCGTTCGGCCGCGTCATCTTGCGCGCGATCCAGGGCGAGCCGGGATAGCGCACGCACTGCGCCTCTCCGGCGTTGAGCGTGCGCACCACGCCCAGATAGGGGCGCAGGCCCGGCGGGGTGTCGCGCTCGGCGAGCAGGCGCAGTATGCCGTCCTGCGCCTCGCCGGTGCGCAGCGCCTCGCTGCCCGCGAGGTCGTAGCGCGCGGCGCCGGCATGGGTGTCGAGATAGAAGAACGGGGCGGGCTTGGCCGCCAGCCGCGCCAGCGCCAGCGCCAGCACCGCGTGCTTGAGCACATCGCCGAAATTGCCGGCGTGGAAGGCGTGGCGATAATTCATGACAGCCGTCGGCGCCATTCGGCGTCGTCCCAGGCGGCCTGCGGCACCGCAGGATCCACGACCCACGCGCCATGCAGATCGAAAACCCGCTCGCCGCCGCGTCCGGCGGGGTCGCTGTCGAAATGCTGCACGCGGATCATCGGATGGTCCTCGTCCCGGGTCTCAGCGCCATGCGGCGCGTCACGCGTCGCGGCGCGCGCACATGTCGCGCAGCACGCACCGCAAACTCTTGCCGATCGTCTTGCCCCGGCATCTTCGCGTCCTTGAGATACGCGATCGCATGACCTCGCTTGTAGCCTGCGCGACAAGGCGGACACCAGCGAGCCGAGGGTCCCGGACCGCGGCGCCGCCCGCTCGATCGCGACGGCCTCCGCGACGATCAGCCGGCGCGGCCGCAATAGGCCTCGAGGGCCGGCGCGAGCAGCGTCGCCGCCGTCCGGGCCGCGCGCCGCCCCGCCGCCGCGCGCGCGACCAGATCCTGGGCATGCGCGGCGAAATCCCTCAGCGCCGCCGCCTCGTCGAAGGCGAGGACGCGTCCGTCGCGGAAGGCCCAGGCGCCTCCCACCATGGTGGCCTCGACATGGGCAGGCGACCCGTGCCGAAGGACCGTCTCGGCCGACGGCAGCGCACTCGCCGTCGCGGCGTCGCCCAGGCGCAGCAGCACGAGATCGGCCAGCCTGCCCGAAGCGATCCTCCCCGTCTCGCGCGCCAGCCCCAGCGCGGCCGCACCGCCGATGCCGGCCATGGCCAGCGCCTCGACCGCGCCGGGAAACCGCCCCGCACGCGCATCGAGGCGCGGCAGCATCGTCGCGAGACGCATCGCCTCGAACGGATCGGCGCGGCCCCCGGTATTCGCGCTGTCGCTGCCCAGTCCGAGCGCGATGCCCCGCGACGCACAATCGGCAAAGGGCATGATGCCGCTGCCCAGCATCAGGTTGCTCGCGGGATTGTGGACCACCGCGACGCCATGCCGGGCGATCAGATCGAGCTCCTCCGGACGGGCCCAGACGCAATGGGCGAAGGACGTGCCGGACGCGAGCAGGCCGCGCCGCGCCAGTTCGGCGACCACGCCGCCAGACCATTGCGCGCGGCACAGCACCGCCTGGGCCCGCGTCTCGAGAAGATGCGCATGGACGGGCAAGGCGAGGTCGTCGCGCAGCCGGCGCCAGAGCAAGAGCAGATCCGGCGAACAGCGCTGCGGCGCGTTGGGGCCCAGCAGCAGCCCCACCCTGGCGTCGCCACGCAGGTCCTGCGCCATCTCCCGGAACGCCGCCGCATAGGCGTCGTGCGTCGGAAACCCAGCGCCCTCCAGCCTGACGCGCAGATCCTCCGGCAGCGAGAACCCCATGAGATCGTGGTCGTGCAGATCGTGGAGCATCGGCGCGAACCCGACACGCATGCCGGATTCGCGATGCGCGGCGAGCGCCGCGTGGCGCAGACCGAAATGCGGCGCGTGGTCGAGAACCGCGGTGAAGCCGGCGCGGAGCATCTCCGCCGCACCGAGCAGGATGGCGAGGCGCATCGTCGCATCGTCCAGCGCCCGTCCCCAGGCCGCCGTGAAATACGCCCAGAGTTCCAGCGGCAGGTCGTTCTCCGTACCGCGTAGCGCGTCGCCGTAGCTGTGGTGATGCGCATTGACGAAACCCGGCAGGGCCAGCGCGCCACGCGCGTCGTGCACCGCCCCGGCGCGGGCGACGAGCGCCGCCATCTCGTCGCCATGCGCGATGCCGAGGATCCGGTCGCCCTCGACGAGGATCGCCGCCGGCAGCGGCGGCCCGCCGCCATCGGGCAGCAGCGCCGTGTCGGCGATCGCGATCGCCACGGCGCGCGTCAGCGTCCGGCCCAGACCGGCTTGCGCTTTTCGCGGAATGCGCGCACGCCTTCCTCGCCGTCCTCGGACCGGATGGCGTCCACCACCGCGGGCAGACGCATCGCCTGGGCCTCGCGCGGCGTCAGATGCGCCGTGCGACGCACCGTCTGCTTGATCGCGCGCAGGCTGAGCGGCGCGCAGGCCAGGATGTCGGCCAGCCAGCGCTCCACCGTCGCGTCGAGTCCGGCGCGCGGAACGATCTCGTTGAAGAGCCCCCAGTCGGCGAGTTCCCGGGCCTTGAAACGCCGCCCGGTCAGCATCATTCCCATCGCCAGACGGAACGGGACCTGGCGCTGCAGCTGGACCATGCCGCCATCGAGCG
>JBIKXN010000209.1:0-6481 GCA_044355765.1 Alphaproteobacteria bacterium | reverse complement strand
ATCTTGCGCTGGTGCTGATTTCCCACGACCTGGCGTTGGTCCGGCACATGGCCGATCAGGTGGCGGTCATGTATCTTGGCCGGGTCGTCGAGTACGGGCCGGCCGACCTCGTATTCGCGCCGCCCTTCCACCCCTATACCGAGGCGCTGCTCGCCGCGGCGCCGCGGCCCGATCCGGACGCGCCGCCGCCCGTCGTTACCCTGTCCGGCGCGATGCCCAGCCCGACCGCCGAAATCCGGGGTTGCCCCTTCGCCAGCCGTTGTCCGCGCCGTATCGGCGCGGTTTGCGATGAGGTGGCGCCGCCGGAGCGCGACTTGGGCGCTTTACGGATCGCCAGTCACATCGATTTCGATGCCGCTGCCGTGCCGTCAGCTTCCGCCTGACCCCGCGGCGGCGCGCGCCATGCCGCGATAGGCGTTCTCGAGATCTCGGGTGAAAGCTCTGGCGTCGCAGAGCGGCGAGGCGCGCATGCGGTCGCGCAGACCGGTGCCGAGCGTCGCGACGCGCCGGCTGTCGCCGGCGAGGGCGCAGGCGATGTCGACATAACCCTCGACGTCCTTGGCCACGAGTTCGTCGAGCCCGACCCGGTGCAGCAGGCTGGCGCCAACCCTGGCGGCATGACGGTCGCCTGCGAAAGTGATCACCGGAACTCCCATCCACAGGGCTTCGCACGTCGTCGTTGTGCCGTTGTAGGGAAAGGTGTCGAGGCCGATATCGACATGGCGATAGAAATCGAGATGTGCGTTACGCGTCGGGGTGGCTGGTATCGTCCGGATACGGATGGGGTCGATATCGCGGCTGGCGAAGCGGTCCTGAACCCGCCGGCGGGCCGCTTCGCTGCCGAGCCCGGAGGCCTTGAGGACGAGTGTCGCGCCTGGAATCCGCGCGAGGATCCGGCTCCACGCATCGACGACGCCATGGCCGAGCTTTGACAGGTTGTTGAAGGATCCGAAAGCGATGGCGGGGGCATCTGGCCGCGCGCAGGGCCGGGGCTGGACGGCGGGCGCGTCGCCCGGCGGCCGGTAGCAGAGAAAGCCGCGCGCAAGCCTTACCAGGCGCTCCGTATGCAGTTCGTCGGCGACGCCGGGCGGATCGGCGACCGCGTCGGTGATCCGGTAGTCGATGGTCCCGAGCCCGGTCGTGTTGGGATAGCCGATCCAGGTCGCCTGGACCGGGGCGGGCTTGCGTTGGAAGACCCCGAGGCGGTTGTCCCTGGTATGGCCGGCGAGGTCGACCAGTATGTCGATCCGGTCGGCCAGGATGCGCGCGGCGAGCGCGTCGTCGTCGAGCGATGCCACCTCGCGCCAGATCTGCGCCGACGCGCGCATGCGCGCCGTGGTCGCGTCGGCGATCGTGCCGCAATCGTAGCAGGCGATCTCGAAGGCGCCGCGGTCATGGGCCGCGAGGACGCCCTCGAAGAAATAGGCGACCGAGTGCGTGTGGAAGTCCGGCGACACGTACCCGACACGCAACCGGCGACCGTGCTCCAGGGCCAGCGGCGGGTGGCGGCGGGGCGCGGGCATCGATCGCGCCATCGTCTGTCCCAGTTCGCGGTGCGCGCGTGCGATGTCTTCCGGCCTCGCATCCTCCCGGCCCGTGAGCGTCATCAGCCAGGGGATACGATGGTGCTCGGAGGGCGGCAGCAGGCCGATCGCCGTCCTGAAGCAGGCCAGCGCCTCGTCGTTGAAGCCCAGCCGCGCGAGCGCCACGCCGAGATTGCGATGGCCGAAAGCATGCTTCGGGTCGAGCCGGATCGTGTCGCGGAACGACTCCGCCGCCTCGCCGTAGCGCTGGAGCCTGTAGAAGGCGTTGCCCCGGTTGAAATGCAGGTCCGTGCTTTCGAACCCCAGATCGAGGGCACGGCGATAGCTGGTCAGCGCCGAGTCCAGATCGCCGAGCGCCTTGATCGCGTTGCCGCGCCTCACATGCGCCTCGGCCCAGCCGGGCCTGATGGCGATCGCACGTTCGTAGCTGGCGAGCGCGGCGCGCGGATCCTTCACGGCATCGGCCGCCCGCCCGCGGCTGAAATGCAGTCCCGGATCGTCGGGCTTGAGGACGATCGCGCTGTCGTAGCTGGCCAGCGCTTCCCGGTGCCGGCCAAGCGCCATCAGCGCGTTGGCGCGATACACGAGCGGCTCGGCGTGCTCGGGCCGCAGGGCGATGGCGCGGTCGTAGCTCGTGACCGCTTCGGCAAAGCGTCGCATCGCCTTGAGCACCACGCCGCGGTTGCAGTGGAATGCCGCGATCCGGTCCGCGCGCGCGATGGCACGGTCTATCAACGCGAGGCCGCGCGCATGGTCGCCGCCCTGGTGCGCCGCGAGGCCCAGGAGATGCAGCGCTCCGGGATGCTCCGGATCGAGTTCGAGCGCTCGCCTGTAAAGCGTTTCCGCCTCCGCGCGGCGTCCCTCCCGATGCAGCGCGGCCCCTTCGTCGACCAGCCGGCTGGCGGCCGGGTCGTCCTTGGCCGATGCGCGGCCCGCGTGCGCGCTGGCGTCGCGGGCCATCGCGCGATAGGCGTCCTCGAGATCGCGGGCGAAGGTCCTGGCGTCGCATAGCGGGGAAGCGCGCATGCGCTGGCGCAGGCCCGCGCCGAGGTCGAGGATCCGTCGGCGATCTGCGGCCAGGGCGCAGGCGATCTCGACATACCCCTCGACGTCCCGCGCGACGAGCCCGTCGAGGCCCACGCGGTGCAGCAGGCTGGCGCCCACCCGCGCCGCATGCCGGTCGCCGGAGAAGGTAACGACGGGCACCCCCATCCAAAGCGCCTCGCAGGTGGTCGTTGTGCCGTTGTAGGGGAAGGTGTCGAGCGCGATGTCGATATGGCGATAGAGGTCGAGATGCTCCTTGCGCGTCGGCGTCGGGGCCATCGTCTCGATGCGCTCCGGACCGATGCCATGGCCGGCGAAGCGCTCGAGCACCCGCTGCCGCGCGGAGTCGCTGCCCAGACCCGAGGCCTTGAGCACGAGCCGCGCATCCGGCAGGCGGGTGAGGATCCTGCTCCAGGAGTCGATGACGCCTGGAGCGAATTTCGAGAGGTTGTTGAAGGATCCGAAGGCTATCCCGCGCGCCCCGGGCGTCGCGCATGGCCGCGCCGGCACGCCGGGCGCATCCTCGGGCGGCCTGTAGCACAGGAAGCCGCGCGGCAGGCGCCAGAGGCGCTCGGTATGCATGCGGTCCGCATCGCCGGGCGGATCGGCGATCGCGTCGGTGATCCGGTAATCGATGGTCTCGAGACCGGTCGTGTCGGGATAGCCGATCCAAGTCGCCTGGATGGGCGCGGGTTTGCGCTGGAATACGCCCAGACGATTGTCCTTGGTGTGCCCGGCGAGATCGACCAGGATATCGATGCGATCGGCGACGATGCGCGTGGCGAGTTCGTCGTCGTCGAGAGGCTCGACGTTGCGCCAGAGGTCCACCGAGGCGCGCATCCGCGCGGTGGTGGCGTCCGACATCGTGCCGCAATGATAGCAGGCGATCTCGAAGGCCCCGCGGTCATGGGCGGCGAGGACGCCCTCGAGGAAATAGGCGACCGAATGGGTATGCAGGTCCGGCGAGACGTAGCCGACGCGTAGCTTGCGCCCGGCGCCGAGGTCGAGCGGCGGATGGCTGCGCGGCGGCGGGTGCGACCGCGCCATGACCCGGCCCATCTCGCGATGCGCTTGCGCGATCCGCTCCGGCGTCTCGTCGTCGCGCGCGATCAGCGTCATGAGCAGCGGCAGACGCGGTCGTTCGGCCGGCGGCGCGAGCTCCTGCGCGATGCGGAAACATTCCATCGCCTCGTCGTGGAAGCCGATCCGCGCGAGCGCCGTGCCGAGATTGCTGTGCGCCTCGGCGAGCTGCGGT
Organism: Alphaproteobacteria bacterium; assembly: GCA_044355765.1. Lineage (GTDB taxonomy): Bacteria > Pseudomonadota > Alphaproteobacteria > CACIAM-22H2 > CACIAM-22H2 > CAIOSQ01. The sequence goes on along the minus strand of JBIKXN010000209.1, from coordinate 2,638 downwards.
CGCAGCCGGATCGCCTCGCGGCAGGCGGCCACCGCGTCGTCGAGGCGATCGAGGTCCTTGAGGACGTTGCCGCGGTTGACATGCAGTTCCGGCCAGTCCGGCTTCAATTCGACGGCGCGGTCGTAGCTGGCGAGCGCGGCCTCGGGGCGGAACATCGCGCGCAGCACCACGCCGCGGTTGAAATGCGGCCCCGGATCGTCGGGCCTGGCGGCGATCGCCCGATCGTAGCTCTCCAAGGCCTCGCGGCGGCGGCCCATCGCCATCAGCGCGTTGCCGCGATAGCTCATAGCCTCGACATAGTCGGGTTGAAGAGCGATGGCGCGATCGTAGCTCTCGACCGCCTCGGCGAAGCGCCGCATCGACTTGAGCACGATGCCGCGATTGCAGTGGAACGCCGCGACCTTGTCCGCGAGCGCGATGGCGCGGTCGATCAGCGCGAGGCCGCGCGCATGTTCGCCCGCCTGATGCGCCGCGAGCCCAAGCAGATGCAGCGCGCCGGAATTCGACGGATCGAGTTCGAGCGCCTGCCGGTAGCGGGTCTCGGCCTCCGCGAGCCTGCCTGCCCGGTGCAGTGCCGTGCCTTCGTCCACCAGCCGGTTGGCGGCGATCGCAGGGGAGCGGGGCGCGTCTGGCGGCGCGGCCGTGGTGCGCGTGCTCTCGGTCATCGGCGGGCTGGACGATCGGCGCTTCCGGAATGGGGGCGACAGGATAGAACGCGGAGGCGTTTCACTGAAGCGCGGTCGTTGACAGGGCGATGGCCGCTTCGTCTACTCCGTGCCCTCGAGCCCAGCAGCGGATTGATCGGACATGACAGCGCGCAACGGCCGCAGCGGCGGCCGCATCCTCGTCGACCAGTTGCTCGTCCACGGCGCCGACATGGCGTTCTGCGTTCCGGGCGAAAGCTATCTCGAGGTTCTGGACGCCCTCCACGATTCGCCGCGGATCCGCCTGATCAATGCTCGGCACGAGGCCGGCGCGGCCAACATGGCGGAGGCCTATGGCAAGCTGACCGGGCGGCCGGGGATCGCGATGGTGACGCGTGGGCCGGGCGCCTGCCACGCGGCCGTCGGGGTCCACACCGCCTTCCAGGACTCCACCCCGATGATCCTGCTCATCGGCCAGGTCGCGCGCGACGCGATCGACCGCGAGGGTTTCCAGGAGATCGACTATCGCCAGATGTTCGGGCCAGTAGCCAAATGGGCCGCGCAGATCGATCGCGCCGACCGCATCCCCGAATACATGTCCCGCGCCTATCACGTCGCGACCTCGGGCCGGCCGGGCCCGGTTGTCCTGGCGCTGCCCGAGGACATGCTGGTGGATGTCGCCGAGGTCGGCGACGCGCAGCCTTATGCCCAGCACCGAGCGGCCGCCAGCGCCGACGACGTGGCGCGGGTTCAGGGGCTGCTGGCCGGAGCGGCGCGCCCGCTGATGCTCCTCGGCGGCTCGTGCTGGTCCGATGCCGCCTGCCGTCAGGCAGTCGCTTTCGCCGAAGCCAACGGGATACCCACGGCGGTGTCGTTCCGGCGCCAGGATCTCTTCTCGTCCGGCTCGCGGGTGTATTGCGGCGATATCGGCACCTCCGGGCCGCCCGCGCTGATCGCGCGCTTCAAGGAGGCCGACGTGATCTTGGTCGTCGGCGCGCGACTGGGCGAGATGACCACGCAGGGCTACACCACGCTCGGTAGCCCCGAACCGCGCCAGACGCTGATCCATGTCCATCCCAGCGCGGACGAACTCGGCCGCGTCTTTCGTCCCACGCTGGGGGTCGTGTCGTCGGCGGACGGATTTTTCGCCGCCGCTTCCCTGCTGCCGGCCCTGGAACCCGCGCGCTGGGAGGCCTGGACGCAGGCGGCGCGCCGCGACTATCTGGCGACGCTCGAGCCACCGGTCTATGGCGGCGCGCTGGATTCGGCGCGCGTCATGCGGATCCTCGATGGCCTGCTGCCGGCCGATGCGATCGTCACGCTCGATGCCGGCAACCACACCGGCTGGCCGCAGCGCTATCTCGGTTTTGGACGGCCCCGGCGCGAGGTCGGTCCGACCTCCGGCGCGATGGGCTACTCGGTGCCTGCGGCCGTCGCCGCCAGTCTGATGCATCGCGACCGTGTCGTGGTCGGCTTCGTCGGCGACGGCGGCTTCATGATGTCGGGCCAGGAAGTGGCGACCGCGGTCCAGTACGGCGCTGCGCCGATCGTCATCGTGTTCAACAACCGCATGTACGGGACCATCCGCATGCACCAGGAGCGCGAGCATCCCGAGCGGGTCGTCGGCACTGACCTGAGCGACCAGGATTTCCGCGCTTTCGGCGCCGCGCTGGGATGCCACGCAGAGCGGGTCGAGCGGACGGAGGATTTCGCGGCGGCATTCGAGCGCGCCCGCGCGTCGGGACGCGCCGCGGTGATTGAACTGATCACCGACCCTGAGCTCGTGTCGACGCGGCTCACCATCACGGCGCTGCGCGAGCGCGCGCGCCAACCAGCGGGCCGTCGCTAGCGCGGGTTCGGCGCGCGCGGCGTGGTCGCCTTTTGGTCGCCACGCCGGCAACGTTCCGAACAATAGAGCACGCGCTCCCAGTCGCGCGCCCATTTGCGCCGCCAGACGAAGGGGCGGCCGCAGGCGACGCAGGTCTTGGCCGGTA
>JBIKXN010000208.1:0-6504 GCA_044355765.1 Alphaproteobacteria bacterium | reverse complement strand
GCCGGTCCTCGGCCTTGTCGATCGCGTCGCGCTTCGCGCCGATCATCTCGACGCCGAACTTCTCGAGCACGCCCATGTCGGCGAGCTTCATCGCGGTGTTGAGCGCGGTCTGCCCGCCCATCGTCGGAAGCAGCGCGTCGGGGCGCTCCTTCTCGATGATCTTGGAGACGATCTCGGGCGTGATCGGTTCGATATAGGTCGCGTCGGCGAGGCCCGGGTCGGTCATGATCGTGGCCGGGTTCGAATTGACCAGCACGATCCGGTAGCCTTCCGCGCGCAGGGCCTTGCACGCCTGTGCCCCCGAGTAGTCGAACTCGCAGGCCTGACCGATGACGATCGGCCCGGCGCCGATGATCAGGATCGACTTGATGTCGGTGCGCTTGGGCATGTCGCTCGCTCAGCCCTTCCTGGCCATGGCCGCTGCGAAGCGGTCGAAGAGGTGATGGGCGTCCTGGGGGCCGGGCGAGGCCTCCGGATGGTACTGGACCGAGAAGAACGGCTTGCCGTCGACCCGCAGCCCCTCGTTCGTGCCGTCGAAGAGCGACACGTGGCTGACGCGCACGCCAGCCGGCAGCGAGGCGGGATCCACGGCGAAGCCATGGTTCTGGCTGGTGATCTCGACCTTGCGCGTTTCGAGGTCCTGGACCGGGTGGTTGGCGCCGCGATGGCCGCGCTCGAGCTTGAAGGTCCGGGCACCGAGCGCCAGCGCCATGAGCTGGTGGCCGAGGCAGATGCCGAAGATCGGCAGGCCCGCCGCCATCAATTCGCGGATCGCGGGCACCGCGTAGCGACCGGTCGCGGCGGGATCTCCCGGACCGTTCGACAGGAAGATGCCATCCGGGCGATGGGCCAGGATTTCCGTCGCGCTCGTCTGCGCCGGCACGACCGTGACGTCGCAGCCGGTACCGGCGAGGCAGCGCAGGATGTTGCGCTTGGCGCCGTAGTCGATCGCGACGACCTTGAACCGGGGACGGTCGAGCCGGCCATAGCCGGCGCCTAGCCGCCACGGCGTCTCGTCCCAACGATAGGTCTGGCGGGTGGTGACCTCGAGCGCGAGGTCCATGCCCTCGAGGCCCGGCCATGCGCGCGCCTGGTCGAGCGCCGCGCCGAGATCGATGTCGCCGCCGGGCGCATGGACCAGGACGCCGTTCGGCGCGCCAAGGTCGCGGATGCGACGGGTCAGGGCGCGCGTGTCGACGCCGGCGATCCCGGGCAGGTCATGGCCGCGCAGCCAGGCGTCGAGATGCTGGCGGGCGCGGAAACTGGATGGCGCCGTTATTCCCGCGCGGAGCACGCAGCCGCGCGCCGCCGGGGTCAATGTCTCGATGTCCTCGTCGTTCGTCCCGACATTGCCGACATGCGGAAAAGTGAAGGTGATGATCTGGCCGGCGTAGGAGGGATCGGTGAGGATTTCCTGGTATCCGGTCATGGATGTGTTGAAGCACACCTCGCCGACCTTGCTGGCGGCTGCGCCCAGTCCGCTGCCCCAGAAGACGGTTCCGTCGGCGAGCACCAGCGCCGCATCGGCGCCCGGCGGGCGCAAGGATTCCGCCCGCGCGATCCATTCGTCGCGGGAGGGGGCGGCCGCGTTGTCCATCGAAGCGTCCTCGGGAGTTCCAGGGGGCCGGCGCGACTCTGGCGCCCCGACCCGGGTTCTGGAGCGGGGGGTGTAGTCGATGGCCGCTCCCGCGTCAAGCTGCGCGCGAGCGAAAAATACCACGCATATCAAGGATTTGCGCGCTGCTCGCCGAATTGCGCCGGAACTGCGTTGGGCGTATGGTCCGCGGCCTTCCAGGACCGGCAAGCCACGACGAGGACGCCACCATGCTGCGAGCGCGCTTCACCGATGCCCTCAAGGACGCGATGCGTGCCAAGCACGAGCGGATGGTGGGTACCCTGCGGCTGATCATCGCCGCGCTCAAGGACCGCGACATCGCCGCGCGCGGCAAGGGCAATCCCGATGGGATCGCCGACGACGAGATCGCGCAGATGCTGCAGTCGATGATCAAGACACGGCGCGAATCGATCGCCCTCTACGAACAGGGCGGGCGCGTCGAGCTCGCCGACCAGGAGCGCGAGGAGATCGCGATCATCGAGACCTTTCTGCCCAGGCAGATGACGGAGGCCGAGGCCGAAGCGGCGATCAAGGCCGCGATCGCCGAATGCGGCGCCAAGAGCATCAAGGACATGGGCAAGGTGATGGCGCTGCTGAAGTCGCGCCATGCCGGTCAGATGGATTTTTCGAAGGCGTCGGGCGCCACCAAGGTGCTGCTGGGCTGACGACCGCGGCCGGCGCTCAGGCGCCGCCGCGCATCTCCGCGAGACGCTTCGCCGGATCGCGGTAGGAGCGCAGCGAGTCTTCCAGGAACTTGCGGTCGATGTCGCGGGTGATGAACACGATCCGCGACCGGCGATCGCTGCCCGACCAGGCCGGCAGCCGCGCGGGCGGATGGAACAGGTGCTGGACGCCGTGGATCGCGACCGGACGATCCTCGCCGGCGACGTCGAGGATGCCTTTGATGCGCAGCAGGTCCTCGCCGCGATATCGCGCCAGCGACCCAAGCCAGAGGCTGAAGGAGTCCCAGTCGACCGGTTCGTCGAGGGTCAGGCATGTCGCCGAGATCCGCTTGTCGTGCCGGTTCACGTCGTGCGGGTCCTGCCCGTCATGCCCGTGCCCGTGCCCATGGTCGTGGTGATGATGGTCGTGGCCGTGATGATCGTGGCCGTGATCGTGGTGGTGTCCGTGCGGCTCGTAGGCTTCGGCCTTCAGCCAGCCCTGCACGTCCGCCGTCTTGCTCTTGGGGTCGTAGAGCCCGGCGTTGAAAAGGGCGGCCGGATCGACGTCGCCGGCGACGACGCGCAGGATCGGCGCGGCGGGGTTCAGGCCGCGAAGCCGCGCGGTCAGCCGATCGGCCTGCGTCGCCTCGGGAAGATCGGTCTTGGTCAGGACGATGCGGTCGGCGACTGCCGCCTGCTTAACGGACTCGAACTGGCTGTCGAGCTGCGACCAGCCATTCACCGCGTCGACCGTGGCGACGACCGAGTCGAGGCGGAAATAGGCCTCCAGGATCGGATCTTCCATCAACGTATGCAGGATCGGCGCCGGATCGGCGAGGCCGGTGGTCTCGATCACCACCCGCTTGAACGGCGGCACCTCGCCGCGCACGCGGCGGAAATAGAGAGCGCGCAGCGAGTTCACCAGATCGCCGCGGATCGTGCAGCACAGGCACCCCGAGCTCATCAGCACGGTCTCGCTGTCGATCTTCTCGATCAGCTCGTGGTCGAGCCCGACCTCGCCGAACTCGTTGATCAGGACGGCGGTCTCGCCCATGCCGGGATGGCGCAGGAGCTTGCCGAGCAGGGTCGTCTTGCCGCTGCCGAGGAAGCCGGTGAGGACGGAGACGGGGATGGAGATCCAGCCTTCGTCGGCGTTGGATGCGCTGTCGGTCATGGGCGGACATATAGCCCCGCGGCCGCGGCGACGAAAGGGCCGGCGCAGCGATGTGGCGGCGGGCGGCGTCGCGTCCTATGGTCGGCGTGGATGGAGCAGGCGGCCAACGGCCGCCCGGACGGAGGAACGCATGGCCGCATCCGTTCTGGTCGTCGACGACGAGCCGAACATCGTCCTGTCGCTCGAGTTCCTGATGCGCCAGGCCGGCTACGACGTGCGCGTCGCGCGCGACGGCGACGCGGCGCTGGTCGCCATTGCCGAGCGGGCGCCGGATCTCGTGCTCCTGGACGTCATGATGCCTGGGCGCGACGGCTACGAGGTCTGTCAGGCGATCCGCGCCGATCCTGCCTGCGCGTCCACCCGCATCGTCATGCTGACCGCCCGCTCGCGCGAGGTCGAGCGCGAGAAGGGCCTGGCCATGGGCGCGGACGACTACGTCACCAAGCCGTTCTCCACCCGCGCCCTGGTCGAGCGCGTCCAGGCGTTGCTCGCCGCCCGCCGTGGCTGACGCCGATCGGGCCGGCGACGCCTGGCGTCCCGAGCGACGGGAGAGCGCGCGGCCGCTCTGGTTCGCGCTGGGGGCGGCTGCGCTCGGCGGCGCGGCGGCGGGCGGATTGCTCGTCGCCGCCGGCATGGCGACGCCGGCCGCAGGCGGAACGGGTCTTGCCGCCCTGACGCGGGTCGAGATCGGCGTGGCGCTGCTCGGCGCGGCGCTGGCCTGGTTCGCGATCGCGGCCGCGACGCTGCGGCTGCGCATCGTGCTGCCCCTGCGCCGGCTCGCAGCCGAGACGCGCTTCGCCGCCGAGACGGCGGCCGACCACGCCGTCGCACCGCGCGGGCATCCCTGGCTGGCGCCGCTGCCCGGCGCGATCGCCGAACTGGCGACGGCGCTGGCTGCCGGTCGGCGCGACCACGCGGCGGCGATCGCCGAGGCGACGCGCGGCGCGGCCGAGCAGCGCAACCGGCTCGAGACCATCCTGCGCGATCTCGCGGAAGGGGTGCTGATCTGCACGCTCGAGCATCGCGTGCAGCTCTACAACCAGGCCGCGCTCGGTCTGCTGCACGCGGCCGGCGAGGTCGGCCTCGGCCGGTCGCTGTTCAACTCCGTCGCGCGCGAGCCGGTGCTGCACGCGCTCGAGCGGCTGCTCCATGGCGGCGAGCCCGGTGCCGAGGCGGCGGAGGTCTGCCCCTTGGTCTGCGCCACCGCCGATTCCGCGCGGCTGCTGTTCGGCCGGATCGCGCTCACGCGGACCGCGGATGGCGCGCCCACGGGCTATGTCCTGACGCTGACCGACGCCACGCGCGAAGTTGCCGCGCTCGCCGCCCGGGACCGGATGATGCGCGAACTCGCCGATGGGTTGCGCCGCCCGATCGCCAATCTGGGCGCCGCGGCGGAGACGCTCGCCGCTTTTCCGGACATGCCCGCCGCGCAGCGCGCGGCCTTCGACGCCGTGGTCCAGCGCGAAAGCGCCGCGATGGTGGCTTGCCTGCAGGGCTTCGACCGATCGGCGCGCGATCTCAAGGGCGGCCACTGGCCGCTGGCCGACGTGCTGTCGATCGACCTGTTCAGATTGCTGGCGCGGCGCGTCGCCGATGGCGGCGGCCCCGCGATCACCCCCGTCGGGCTGCCGCGATGGCTGCATGTCGATAGCCAGTCGCTGGTCGTGGCCTTGGCGCGGCTCGCCGCCCGGATCGGCGGGGCGGCCGGCGTCGGCGAACTCGACGTCGAGGCCAGCGCGGGCGAGCGCAGCGCCTATGTCGATCTGGTGTGGACCGGTGCGCCGGTCGCTTCGGGCCGCATCGACGCCTGGATGGCGGAGGAGCTGGCCGGCGCGCTCGGCGCCGCGACGCTGGGCGACGTGCTGCAGCGCCATGGCAGCGCCGCGTGGAGCCAGGCGCTGGAGGACCGACGGGCGCGGCTGCGCATCCCGCTGCCTCTCGCGGCCGAGGCCGAGCGGCGTTCGCGCGTCGCGCGGCCGGGATTGCCTGCCCGTCCCGAGTTCTACGATTTCGACCTGCCGGTCGCCGACGCGACGGCAGGCGGCGGGCGTCTGCTCAAGCGCATGGACTTCGTCGTCTTCGACACCGAGACCACGGGGCTCAAGCCGTCGTCCGGCGACGAGATCGTCTCGATCGGCGCTGTGCGCGTGGTCAACGGCCGCATCCTGACCGGCGAGACCTTCTCGCGGCTGGTCAATCCGGGGCGGCCGATCCCGCCAGGCTCCATCCGGTTCCATGGCATCACAGACGTGATGGTGGCCGACGCGCCGCCGGCCACGGTCGTGCTGCCGCAGTTCCGCGTCTTCTGCGAAGGCGCGGTCCTGGTCGCCCACAACGCGGCATTCGATATGACCTTTCTGCGCATGAAGCAGGCCGAGAGCGGCGCCGTTTTCGATATGCCCGTGCTCGACACGCTGCTGATCTCGGCCTTCCTCTATCCGGACATCCAGGACCACGACCTCGACGCCATCGCCGCCCGCATCGGCGTCCCGATCGTGGGCCGGCACACCGCGCTGGGGGACGCGATGGCGACGGCGGCGGTGTTCACCGGCCTGATCGACCTGCTGGAGCGTCGCGGCGTCGCGACGCTCGACCAGCTGTTGAAATCCGCGCGCATGGCCTTCGAGCTGCGCGCGCGGTCGCGCGACTTCTAGCCGGGGCCGGGCGATGCGGCGCGGCGAGAGGCTGACCGGCCTGCTTCTGCTGGCCGTCCTCCTGTTCAGCCCCGTGGCGATCGGATTCTTCCAGCGGCCGGCGCTGGCGCTCGGCGTCCCGGCGCTGCTGCTCTACGTCTTCGCCGTCTGGGGCGCCGTGATCGCGCTGCTCGCGCTGGCCGCGCGCGGCGGCGACGACGGCGACCGGACATGAGCCGCTGGACAATCGCCGCCGTGGCGATCGGCTATCTCTGCGTGCTCTTCGCCGTCGCGCGCTGGGGCGACCGGCGGGCGGATGCGGGGCGCAGCGTGATCTCCAGCCCCGCGATCTACGCGCTGTCGATGGCGGTCTATTGCACCGCCTGGACTTTCTACGGCTCGGTCGGCCGCGCGACCGCG
>JBIKXN010000207.1:0-6523 GCA_044355765.1 Alphaproteobacteria bacterium | reverse complement strand
CTGACCGGGCTCGAGTTCGATGTCGACCGCCTTGGCCTCGTCGAATCCGGGATCGTCGATGCGCTGGGTCAGGACGACGTCGGTGCGGTCTTCGCGCATGTGGCTGTAGAGCGTGCGGTCGGCATGGCTGCCGGGAATGACGCGAAGGCAACCATTGCTGCGCGTCGAGGGATCGAGCGCCACCCAGGCGGTGCAGGTCGCCAGCGGGCGGATCGGCCAGTACTGCCCGTCCTGGTGCCAGGGCGTCTCCAGCCCGTCGCCGCCCGGCTTGCAGAACACCTGGCAGCCCCAGAGGATGACGTCCTGGCCGATCGCGTCGGCCACCATTTCGACCAGCTCGGGGTCGGTCGCCAGTTCGAAGAAGGCGCGCGAGCCATGGACGCCCTCGGCGTTGCGCCCTTCGATATGCGCGCTCACCAGCTTTTCGGGACGGATGCCGGGATTGGCGGCGATCAGCGCGTCGAGCGCCTCGCGCATCGCGTCCACGCGCGCCTTGGGCAGGCGCCATTGCGGCACCACCCAGCCCTCGCGCTGGTAGCGTTCCTGCTCGGCGGCGGTGAGATGAGCCATGTCGTCGTCCTCCCGGGCATGTCCTGCGGGAGTTTAGGCGCAAGCGTTGCCCGGCTTCAACGCGCCCTGCGCGGCGCGCGACGCGATGCCGCGACGGCCGCGGCCAGCAGCTCGAACTCCGCGCGCCGCGCTGTGGAGCGTCGCGCCACCAGCGCGATCGTTCGCCGCGGCGCGGGCGGCGCCAGGGGCCGCGCCTCGAGACCGGTGCCCGCAAGCAGTCCCGCGGCGACGGCGATCCCGGGCACCAGCGCCAAGCCGAGGCCGGAGACGACCATATGGACCAGGGTCAGCAGGCTGGTCGCCTCGATACCCGCCTCGTGCGCGACGCGCGCCGGACCGCAGGCGTGCAACGTGTGGTCGCGCAGGCAATGCCCCTCCTCCAGCAGCAGCAGGCGGGCGGCAAGCCCCTGCGAGACCGCGATGCGCCGCGCGGGCAGCGCGGCGTCGCCGGTCGGCGCAATCAGCACGAGCTCGTCCTCGAACAGCGGACGCACCAACAGGGCGTCGGTCTCGTAGGGCAGCGCGATCAGCGCGAAGTCGAGACCGCCGCCCGCCAGCCGCTCCAGCAGCGCCGCCGTCATGTCCTCGCGCAGCGCGAGGCGCAGCGCGGGAAATCGTCTGCGCAGCGCAGGCAGCAGCGCCGGCAGCACGAAGGGCGCCACGGTGGGGATGACGCCCAGGCGCAGCAGCCCGGACATCGGCGCGGCGGCGCCGGCGGCCGTTTCGGCCATGTCCTCGGCCGCCGCCAGAAGCGCGCGGGCGCGCTGAGCCGTCTCCTCGCCGGCCGCGGTCATCGCCACCGAATGCCGATCGCGTTCGACCAGCCGCACGCCCAGCGTCCGCTCGAGTTCCTTCAGACCCGCGCTGAGCGTCGATTGCGTGGCGAAGCACGCCGCGGCGGCGCGCGTGAAATTGCGATGCTCCGCGACGGCGACGAGGTAGCGCAGCTGGCGCAGCGACGGCAGGTCACGCATGGATGCGACGGCTCCCGAAGACCGCTTGCGACGCGGGCATGAAGTCCGGCCGCGCGCGGAAGATCGATTTATTCGATCACAAGCATAATTTCAATTTGTTTCCTCGATTCAATGGGCCTCGCCATCTTCCACGGCGTCGCAACGACCCCATGTCCGTACGAGGAGATCCAAGATGAGCACGCGTCCCGAGATCAAGACCATGCGCAACCTCGAAGCCGCCTTCGCCGGCGAATCGATGGCGCACATCAAGTACCGCTATTTCGCGAAACTGGCGCGCGCCGCCGGCGACGAAGCCACCGCGCGCATCTTCGAGGAGACCGCCGACCAGGAGGTCCAGCACGCCTTCGGCCATCTGGACCTGCTCTACCCGGCCGCGGAGATCACGCCCGCGCGCGCGCTGGAGATCGCCATCGCCGGCGAGACCTACGAGTACAGCGAGATGTATCCCGGGTTCCGCCGCGTCGCGGTGGAGGAAGGCGATGCCGCGGCCGTGGCGGAGATCGAAGAACAGATCGCCGAATCGAAGGCGCACGCCGCGCGCTTCCGGGCGACGCTGGAGAAGGCCGCGAAGCGCTTCGCGGCCCTGGCCAAGGTCGAGGAACGCCACGCCGGGGCGTATCGCCGGGCGCTCGCCCGGGCGGCCGCCTGATCCGCTCCACCCCAGAAAAGAGCCAGCAGAGAGAAGGAACCCACGACATGAAGATCTGGACCTGCATCGTGTGCGGCTTCGTCTACGACGAGGCCAAGGGCTTGCCCGAGCACGGCATCGCGCCGGGCACGCGCTGGGACGACATCCCCGAGGACTGGGCCTGCCCGGATTGCGGCGTGGCCAAGTCCGATTTCGAAATGCGCGACCTCGCCGCCTGAACCGCGCGATCCACCGGCAGGGTGGCGCGCGTCCCGCGCGCGCCACTCCAGCCGCCTTCCCGACGATACCGAGGAGACAACACTTGGACCCGATCGTGATCCTGGGCGCGGGCCTCGCCGGGCACGCCGTCGCCCGCGAATTCCGCCGCCTCGACCCGACGACACCGGTGACGATGATCGCCGCCGACGGCGCGGAGGCCTATTCCAAGCCGATGCTGTCGACGGCGCTGGCGGCGCGCCGCGGCGCCGCGCAGCTCGCGAGCGCCGACGCGGCGAAGACCGCGGCCCAGCTCGCGATCGAGATCCGCCCGCGTACGCACGTCCTGGCGATCGACGTCGCCGCGCGCGCGCTGCGCCTGGACGACGGCGCGGAGCTCGGCTACGCGAAGCTCGTGCTGGCACTGGGCGCCGATCCACGCCGCCTTGCGCTGGCCGGCGACGCCGCCGGCGAGGTGCTGTCGGTCAACGATCTCGACGACTACGCCGCCTTCCGCGAGGCCCTGGAGGGCGCGCGACGCGTCGCCATCCTCGGCGCGGGGCTGATCGGCTGCGAATTCGCCAACGACATCGCGTCCAGCGGCAGGCAGGTCGTGGTTGTCGACGTCGCCGCGCTGCCGCTCGGACGTCTGCTGCCGCCCCGCGCGGCGACGCGGCTGCGCGACGGCCTCGGCGCCGCGGGCGTCGCGTGGCATCTCGGCCGCGTTCCCCATGCCGTACGGCGAGGAGGCGACGGCGGCGCGCTGGCGCTCGAACTCGACGACGGCAAGACGATCGAGGCCGATGTCGCGCTCTCGGCGATAGGCCTCGCGCCCCGCGTCGCGCTGGCCGCGGCGGCGGGCCTCGCGACCGGACGCGGCGTGCGCGTAGATCGCTGGCTGCGCGGCAGCGACGATCGCGTCTTCGCGCTCGGAGACTGCGCCGAGGTCGAGGGCCTCGTCCTGCCCTATGTCATGCCGCTTATGCGCTGCGCGCGCGCCCTGGCGCGCACGCTGGCGGGGACGCCCACGCCGGTCGACTACCCGGCGATGCCAGTGGTCGTGAAGACGCCGGCGATGCCCGTCGTCGTGTCGCCGCCGCCGCCGAACGCCGCTGGAGAGTGGCACGAGGAGGAGGTCGGCGACGGGATCGTCGCCCGCTTCGCGGGACCGGACGGCACCGGGCTCGGCTTCGCCCTGGTCGGCCCGGGGGCGGTCGGGCTCAAGGCCGATCTGACGGCGGGCCTGCCGTCCTGGCTCTAGCAGGCCGCTGGAAAACGCCTTCCTGTTCTAGCTGGCGAGGCTGAGCGCGCGGTGCGACGCGCTGTATTCGGCGACGGGGCAGCAGTCCATAGCGCCCGAGTTGCCGTTGCGCGCGACGCCAGCCACCAAAGCCAAACGCGCTCCAGCAGGCGCGAAAAGAAACGCGTTGCGGCCGGGCGGACCCTGCCCTTTTAATGCCCGCCCCGCCACCCGGCCACGCGCGCATGGACACCCTCGAATCGATACTCCACGCCACGCTCGTCTTCGTCGAGACGCACAAGGCATTCTCGGTACCGGTCGTTTTCCTGCTGGCGATGGGAGAATCGGTCGCGGTGCTGTCTCTGCTGTTCCCCGCCACCGTCGTGCTGGTGGGGATCGGCGCCATGGTCGGCGCGGGCGCGCTCGATTTCTGGAGCCTGTGGATCGCGGCCGCGGTCGGCGCGATCATCGGCGACTGGGTGTCGTATTGGCTGGGCGCGCGCTACGGTCACGCGGTCTTCGCGGTCTGGCCAATGCGCAACCATCCCGAACTGCTGCCGCGCGGCGAGCGGTTCTTCCACCGCTGGGGCATCGCCAGCGTCTTCGTCGGTCGCTTCTTCGGACCCTTCCGCGCCAGCGTGACGCTGATCGCCGGGATCTTCGCGATGGATCGCCTCGCATTCCTCGCGACCACCACGCTATCGGCGTTCATCTGGGCCGCCGGATTGCTGGCGCCGGGCATCATTGGGGTCCGGCTCTTCGCGTAAGCCGGCCGATGGCCTCTGGCCGCGCGGGCCTCGACCCTCTCAGATCCGCACGACGCCCTGCACGCAGGTGACCGAGGCGCCGCCGACCCAGATCGTCCCGTCGTCGTCGCGCTCGATCCGGCCCCGGCCGGCGCGGCCAAGCGCCGTGCCCTGCGCCGCCACGTAGCGCGCCGGCGCCATGCCCGCGCCGATCAGCCACTGTGCCAACGCGGCATTGAGGCTGCCGGTCACCGGATCCTCGGTCATGCCGGCATTGCCGGGAAAGAAGGCGCGCACCTCGAAATCGGTCGCGTCGTCGCCCCCCGGGCCACCGGCCGCGTCGGATCGGTGGCGCGGCCCGATCACGCCGACATCCAGACCGGCCAGGATGGCGGCGTCGGGCTTCAGGGCGAGGACCTGGTTGGCGCTGCGCAGCATCACCCCGCGCCAGTTCGGCCCGTTGTCGCACCAGGCATGCGCCACGACGTCGTCGCGCGCCACGCCCAGGCCGCGGGCGATAAGCACCACGTCGGCCTCGTCGAGCGGCCCGCTTCGGATCAGGGCGGGGGCAGCGAAGGCGAGACTGCCGTCGGCACCGCGCCGGATCCGCACCAGCCCGACGCCGCATTCCTGGACAACCATGTCGCCGGCGCGCGGCGCGCCGCCCGCGCCGAGCCAGGCATGGCAGGTGCCGAGCGTCGGATGGCCGGCGAAGGGCAACTCGCGCCCGGGACAGAAGATGCGTACGCGGTAGTCGGCCCCGGCCGCGGCACCCGCTGGTGTCGGCGTCAGGACGAAGCTGCATTCCGACAGGTTGGTCCAGTTCGTGAAAGCCTGCATCGTCTCGACGCTCAGACCCTCGCCGTCCAGCACCACCGCGAGCGGGTTGCCGAGACAGGGCGATGCGGTGAACACGTCGACCTGCTGGAACGGTCGCTGGCGCATTGTCGTCTGCCTCCGCAACGTAATCGGCAATCCCGAACGAGGGACGCTGGCGTCTATCCTATCCTCGGCCTGCGCCCTGCCGACACATGTTCTCGCCGCGCGCAGCGGCGCGATCAGCCGCCACCCGCAAGGAGCTCGAGGCAGCTTGCGCCTTCGAAGGCCAGGTTCAAGCACCACGCCGGTCCATAGGCCTGGTTCGCGCGCGAACTGGAAGACCATGCCGCGAGCAGGCCGGCGGGGATCGGTGTCCCTCCGCTCCAGGCCCCGCCGATGCGGCTCAGTTCGCCGAACTTCGCCCAGTCCCGCGCGGTCAGGACCGCACCGAACCTCCCATGGCGGGTTCGCCGTCGCGCTGCCGTGCCCAGCGCGACGCGTCGATGCCCAGAGGGTCGAGGACTGCCTGTCGCAGGAAATCCGCGGCGTCTTCGGACCGCCGTCTCGCGCCGCAAGCTGCCGGCGCGTGCCGTGTCGCCAGCCCGAGCACCGCCTTGCCCGCGCTGCGCCGGGAAGGCCGAGAACTCCGCGCGACCGATGGCGCCGCCCCCGTTGCGGTCGAGCCGCTGGAGGCGGAGATCCGGAGGCTCCGCGCGCGCGGCAGCGACGCGCCGCATCTCTCTCCGGTCTCGTCCCCGGCTCGCCATGGGGCTTGCCCGCTGGACCCGAGGCGGCGCATATGCTGGCAGCGCTTCCTCTTGCCTCGACGGGGCTCGCCGGAGGCCACACCCAACAGCCGAGGGCCGATTCGATGGCAGGCACGCACGCATCCATGCCGTGGTGGTCCTGGGCTGCGCCCGTCGCGGCCTGCGCCCTGCTGCTGGCCAAGGCCACGGGCATCGCCGAGCCCGACGCGACGTCGACCATGGCGCTGGCGGCGGTGTTGCTGGGCGGCGCCGTCTTCGCCGCGGTCCATCATGCCGAGATCGTTGCGCTGCGCGTCGGCGAGCCTTTCGGCTCGGTGATCCTGGCCATCGCCGTGACGGTGATCGAAGTCGCGCTGATCGTCTCGATCATGATCTCGGCGCAAGATGGCGGCCAGCAGGTCGCGCGCGACACGGTATTCGCCGCGGTGATGATCGTGCTCAACGGCATCGTCGGCCTCTGCCTGCTGATCGGCGGCATCCGCCATTACGAACAGGGTTTCCATGCCCACGGCGCCAGCGCGGCGCTGGGCGTGCTGGGGACGCTGGCGGCGCTGGTCCTGATC
>JBIKXN010000206.1:0-6547 GCA_044355765.1 Alphaproteobacteria bacterium | reverse complement strand
CGGTGTGCGCGAACCGGATGGTCTGGGTGGCGGAGGCGGGGGCGTGCGACGCTATCGCGCCATCTTCATCTCCGACATCCATCTCGGCACGCGCGGCTGCAAATCCGAAATGCTGCTGGAGTTTCTGCGCGCCACCGAATCGCAGTATCTCTACCTCGTCGGCGACATCGTCGACGGATGGCGACTGCGGCGGTCCTGGTACTGGCACCAGACGCATAACGATGTGGTCCAGAAGGTCCTGCGCAAGGCGCGCAAGGGCACGCAGGTCGTGCTTGTTCCCGGCAACCACGACGAACTGGCGCGCGACTATCTTGGCATGCAGTTCGGCGGCATCTGGGTGCTGGGCGACACGGTCCATGTCACCGCCGACGGCCGGCGGTTGCTGGTGCTGCATGGCGACGCCTTCGACGGCGTGATCACCTACGCGCGCTGGCTCGCCTTTCTCGGCGACCATGCCTACACGCTGGCGCTGTGGATGAACCACGGCCTCAACCGGCTGCGGATCGCGATGGGGCTCGGCTATTGGTCGCTGTCGGCCTATCTCAAGGACCGGGTGAAGACCGCGGTGTCCTATATCTCCGCCTTCGAGGAGGCCGCCGCCGCCGAGGCGCGGCGTCGCGGCGCCGACGGTGTCGTCTGCGGCCATATCCACAAGGCCGAGATCAGGACCATCGACGGCATGCTCTATTGCAACGACGGCGACTGGGTCGAGAGTTGCACCGCGCTGGTCGAACACTGGGACGGCCGGCTGGAGATCCTCGACTGGTCGCTACAGCGGGCGGCCTTGCCAGCGCACGCCGCCTGACAGGCGCGCTGCGGACCCATGCGCATCACCATCGTCACCGACGCCTGGTCGCCGCAGGTCAATGGCGTGGTACGCACCCTGGGCGCGACGCGCCGGGAATTGCAGGGCCTCGGGCATGAGGTGACGATGATCACGCCCGAACGCTTCAGGACGCTGCCCTGCCCGACCTATCCGGAGATCAGGTTGTCGCTCGCCACCGCCTCCGCGGTCGGGCGGATGATCGAGGAAAGCCGCTGCGAGGCGCTGCATATCGCGACCGAGGGACCGCTCGGCTGGGCTGCGCGGCGCCACGCACTGCGCCGCCGCATGGTCTTCACGACCGCCTACCACACGCGGTTCCCGGAATATCTGCGGCCGCGGCTCGGCGTGCCGGTCGGCTGGACCTATGCCTGGTTGCGCCGTTTCCATGCGCCGTCGGCGGCGGTGATGGCGCCGACGCAGTCGATCGTCGCCATGTTGCGCGCGCGCGGCTTCGTCAACGCGGCGCTCTGGACCCGCGGGGTCGATCTCGACCTGTTCGGTCCGGACCCCGGCGGCGACGTGCCGGACGAAGCGGCCGGCCTGCGCCGCCCGGTCTTCCTCTATGTCGGCCGGGTCGCGGTCGAGAAGAACATCGAAGCCTTTCTCGGTCTGGATCTGCCCGGCTCGAAATGGATCGTGGGCGACGGGCCCCAGCGCGAGGCATTGCAGCGGCGGCATTCCGGACCGCATGTCCGTTGGGCAGGCGCGCAGCCTCCCGACGCACTGGCGCGGTACTACCGCGCCGCCGATGTCTTCGTCTTTCCCTCGCGCACCGATACCTTCGGGCTGGTGCTGCTCGAGGCGATGGCCTGCGGGCTACCGGTCGCCGCCTTCGACGTCCCTGGCCCGCGCGACGTCGTCGGCGCGTCCGGCGCGGGCGTGATCGGACCGGATCTGCGCGCCGCCTGCCTTCAGGCGCTGACCATCCCGCGCACGACCGCCCGGGCCCATGCCGAGCGCTTCAGCTGGACGGAAGCGGCGCGTCAATTCGCGGGCCATCTGCGCCCTGCGTCAGCGGCCGGCTGATCCGGCGCGCCGCCCCAGCGCCACCACGCGGTCGGCAGGGCGGCCGCGGCGGCTGCGGCGCTCGACGGCGTCGCGAACACGCCAAAGCAGGTGGCGCCCGAGCCGCTCATACGCGCGAGCAGGCAGCCCGGCCGTGCGGCGATGGCGGACAGCACTTCGGCGACCGCCGGGCAGAGCGCGATCGCGGCGTGCTGCAGGTCGTTGCCGAGGACGGCGAGATCGGCGGCCATGCGCGATGCGTCGGGCCAGGCGTCGGGCAGCTGCGCCGGCGGCGAGAAAGCTCCGGCGCGGGCGCGGAACACCGACGGTGTGGGCAGCGCGGCGCGCGGGTTGGCGAGCAGCAGCCCGAAGCCGGGCAGGCGCGGCGCGGCCGTCACGATCTCGCCGATGCCGCCCATGCGCGCCGGCTGGCTGGCGAGGCAGACCGGCACGTCGGCACCCAGCTTCAAGGCCAGTCCCGGCAGATCGATGCGCCCGGCATCGAGGCACCAGAGCCGGACGAGCGCGCGCAGCGTCGCCGCGGCATCGGCGCTGCCGCCGCCGATCCCGCTCGCGACCGGCAGGCGCTTGAGCAGGGCCAGCCTCGCGTGCGCCGGGCGCCCCGCTGCATCGGCGAGCGCGCGCGCGGCGCGCAGCACCAGATTGTCGGGCTCGCCGGCCAGCGCCCCGGCCTCCGGACCGTCGAGTTGCAGCTTCAGCCCGTCCCGCGGCGCGGCGGCGATCTCGTCGCCGATGCCGGCGAAGACCGCG
This sequence comes from Alphaproteobacteria bacterium, assembly GCA_044355765.1. Classification (GTDB taxonomy): domain Bacteria; phylum Pseudomonadota; class Alphaproteobacteria; order CACIAM-22H2; family CACIAM-22H2; genus CAIOSQ01. Next base: position 3,945 of record JBIKXN010000206.1, on the reverse strand, counting down.
AGGCTGTCGAGAAGATGATAGCCATCGTCGCGTCGTCCGACGACGCGCAGGAACAGATTGACCTTCGCCGGCGCCGCCTCGCGCAGCATCGTCACGCCGGCGGCGCGAAGGGCAGCAGGACCGTGGCGGCGGCCTGCGCGGCGATCCCCTCGCCGCGGCCGGCGAAGCCCAGCCGCTCGGTGGTCGTCGCCTTCACCGAGACGTCGCTGGCGGCGATTCCGGTCAGCGCGGCGATGCGCGCGCGCATCGCGTCGGCATGCGGCGCGATCTTCGGCCGCTCGCAGATCAGCGTCACGTCGGCATGGACCAGCACGCCGCCGCGCGCGGCGACGCGCCCTGCGGCGTGGCGCAGGAAGATCGCGCTGTCGGCATCGCGCAGCGCCGCGTCGGAGGGCGGGAACCAGCGCCCGATATCGCCCTCGGCCAGCGCGCCGTAGATCGCGTCGCACAGCGCATGCAGGCCGACATCGGCATCGGAATGACCGTCCAGCCCGCGGTCATGCGCGATCTCGACGCCGCAGAGCATCAACCGGCGCCCGGCGACGAAGCGATGCACGTCGAAGCCCAGCCCGGTGCGCGGCACCAGCCCCTGCAGTCCCGCGACCATGGCTTCAGTCCCCGGTCGCCGCGGCGCGCGGCCCCAGCGCCTCGAGGACACGCGCCAGGATCGCGTCGGCGTCCAGCCCGGCCTCGGCATACATGCGCGCGGGCTGGTCCTGGTCGATGAAGCGATCCGGCAGTACCAGCGTGCGGATCTTCAGCCGCCCGTCGAGCAGCCCGGCGCCGGCGAGAAAATGCAGCACCAGCGCGCCGAAACCGCCGGTGGAGCCTTCCTCGACCGTGACCAGCACCTCATGCGATGCCGCCAGCCGCCGGATCAGCGCGGTGTCGATCGGCTTGGCGAAGCGCGCGTCGGCGACGGTCGCGCCGATGCCGCGCTGGGCGAGCGCGTCGGCCGCCTTGAGACATTCGCCCAGCCGCGCGCCGAGCGAGAGCAGGGCGACGCGCTCGCCCTCGCGCAGCACGCGGCCGCGGCCGATCTGCAGCGGCGCGCCGCGCGCCGGCAGTTCGACCCCGACCCCGTCGCCGCGCGGGAAGCGCAGCGCGGAGGGCCGGTCGTCGAGCGCCACCTGCGTCGCCACCATATGTCGCAGCTCGGCCTCGTCGGCGGCGGCCATGATCACCATGCCGGGCAGACAGCCGAGATAGGCGAGGTCGAAGGATCCGGCATGGGTCGGCCCGTCGGCGCCGACCAGCCCGGCGCGGTCGATCGCGAAGCGGACCGGCAGGTTCTGGATCGCGACGTCGTGGACGATCTGGTCGTAGGCGCGCTGCAGGAAGGTCGAGTAGATCGCCACGAACGGCTTCATACCCTCGGCCGCAAGGCCGGCGGCGAAGGTCACGGCGTGCTGTTCGGCGATGCCGACGTCGAAGCAGCGCGCCGGATGCACCTTGGCGAACACGTCGAGCCCGGTGCCCGAGGGCATGGCGGCGGTGATCGCGACGATGTCGGGATCGTGGCGCGCCTCCTCGGTCAGGCTGTCGGCGAAGACGCGGGTGTAGCTGGGCGCGTTGGCGCGCGGCTTTTCCTGGGCACCGGTGGCGACGTCGAAACGACCGACGCCGTGATAGCGATCGGCCGCCGCCTCGGCTGGCGCGTAGCCCTTGCCCTTGCGGGTGACGACATGGACCAGGATCGGCCCGGCATCGGCGTCGCGCACGTTGCGCAGCACGGGCAGCAGATGCGCGAAATCATGGCCGTCGATCGGGCCGACATAGTGGAAGCCCAGCTCCTCGAACAGCGTGCCGCCGGTCCAGTAGGTGCGCGCCATTTCCTCGGCGCGCGCGGCCCGTCTCTCCCAGCGCCGCGGCAGGCGACGCGCCAGCTGGCGGGCCGTGTCGCGCAGATAGAAATACGTCGAGGACGAGGCGAGCCGCGCCAGATAGGCCGAGACCGATCCCACCGGTGGCGCGATCGACATGTCGTTGTCGTTGAGGACGACGATCAGCCGCTCGTTGCGCATGCCCGCGTTGTTCATCGCCTCATAGGCCATGCCGGCCGACAGCGCGCCGTCGCCGATCACGCACACGACATGGTTGCGCTCGCCGCGCAGGTCGCGCGCCACCGCCATGCCCAGCCCGGCCGAGATCGAGGTCGAGGAATGCGCGGCGCCGAACGGGTCGAATTCGCTCTCGGCGCGCTTGGTGAAACCCGACAGTCCGCCGCCCTGGCGCAGCGTGCGGATGCGCCCGCGCCGACCGGTCAGGATCTTGTGCGGATAGGCCTGATGGCCGACATCGAAGATCAGCCGGTCGCGCGGCGTGTCGAAGACCTTGTGCAGCGCGACCGTCAGTTCGACCACGCCCAGGCTGGAGCCCAGATGGCCGCCGGTGCTGGCGACGGTCTCGATGACCTCCTGGCGCAGCTCGGCGGCGACCTGGCCCAGCTGCGCGTCGGGCAGGGCGCGGAGATCCTCGGGCGTGGCGACGGCGTCGAGCAGCCTCGTGGTCGCCGGTTTCGTCACGGCCGCCGGCGCCGGCGCCGGCGCGGCGGCCTGCAGCGTTTCCCTGGCGCGCGTCGGTTCCGCGGCGCGCGGCTCGGCCTCCGGCATGGTCACGGCGGCATGCGCGATGAGGAACGTCTCGCTGCCGCCCGCCGTGTCGTCGACCGCCTCGCCCAGCGCGACATCGACATGCGTCGTTTCGATCGCCAGGGCTTCGGCGATCCAGGCCGCCATCGCCGCGCGTGGCGTCGTCGCGGCGCCGAAGGTCGGGCCGTGCAGCGCGAGCGCGACGGCGGCGATGGCGCCGCCGGCTTCGCGCACGCGGCGAGCCGCCTCGGCCGGCGCCACGGCGGCCGGCGGCAGCCCGGCCGCGCGCAGCAGCGCCGCGGCGATGGCGCCGGCGCCCTGATCCTCGGCGCCGGGTGCCGCACCGCCGATCGCGGCGCCGCACAGCAGCAGCCCGCCCTGCGGACCGGGACGCAGCACGCGGCGCGCGAAGCCGCTGCGCCGCTCCTGGCCGTCCCAGCTGCCGTCGCGGAACTCGCGGTCGGCCTGGCGGATATCGGCGACCGTGGTCAGCTTGCGGTTGATTTCCGCGCCATCGACGATGGCCACGCGCAGGCCATGCCATTCCGCGACGGCGGAATCGTCGGTGAAGTCGTCGCGGCGCGCCGCCGCAGCCGCGCGATGCGCGGCGAGGATGTCGGCGAAGCGGAAGCCCTGCGGCGTCTGCGCGCGGTAGAGCCCGGCACGCGCGACCGTCGCGCCGACCTGCATGCCGGCGGCGTTGCGCTTGAGCGTGTCGGCGACCGAGAGCGCGGGGATCGCGCCGGGATGGTCCTGGAGCGCCGCGAGCACGCGGTCGATCAGGTCGCGGCGGATGAAGGGCCGCGCGGCGTCGTGGATCAGGACGATGTCGGGCGCGCCCGGGCCGGCGAGGGCCTCCAGCCCGGCGCGCACCGAGTCCTGGCGTGTGGCGCCGCCATCGACCGGCGGCAGAAGATGCGCCTCGAGGCCGCGCGTCGCCGCGGCATAGGCCATGCGGTCGTCGGGATGCGTCACCACCAGGCACTGCGCGATCCGCGGATGGGCGGCGAAGGCGCGCAGCGTGCGGGTCAGGACCGGCACGGCGCCGATATGCTGGTATTGCTTGGCGACGCCATCGGCCTGCATGGCCCGGGTCCCGCGTCCGGCGGCGACGACCAGACAGACGACGCGCATGTGGAATCCTCCCCTCGAGAGCGCCATCATACCTCGATCGCGTGCGATGGTTTGTGTTACGGGATTGTGACGGCGACCTGCGGATATTCGACCGGACGGAGCGGACATGTTGCGGATTCCGACGATCATCGGCCATCGCGGCGCGCGGACCAATGCGCCCGAGAACACGCTCGCCGGGCTGCGCCGTGCCCATGAAGAGGGTGCGACCTGGGTGGAGTTC
>JBIKXN010000377.1:0-4126 GCA_044355765.1 Alphaproteobacteria bacterium | reverse complement strand
GGCCGACGCCGTGGCGCCGCGCCGGCGCGGCGCTCGCGCGGCGCCGGCTCGGCCACCTCGCCGCCCTCTGCTGCGACCGGCTCGGGCTGTTCGGCCTGCCGCTGCTCCTGCTCGGCGATCAGTTCGCGGTCGCGCTCCGCGGCGATCTGGCGAAGCCGGTTCATGACTGCGCCCGTGCCCGCCGGGATCAGACGCCCGACGATCACGTTCTCCTTCAGGCCGATCAGGCTGTCGGTCTTGCCGATCACCGACGCCTCCGTCAGCACGCGGGTCGTCTCCTGGAACGAGGCCGCCGAAATGAACGAGCGCGTCTGCAGCGAGGCCTTGGTGATGCCCTGCAGCACGGGCTGGCACGTCGCCGGCCTCAGATTCTGCACCGCCGCCTTGGCGTTCGCCTCTTCGAACTCGTCCCGGTCGATCTGCTCGCCCGCCAGGAAGGTCGTCTCGCCCGGATCGACGATCTCGACCTTCTGCAGCATCTGCCGGACGATCACCTCGATGTGCTTGTCGTTGATCTTCACGCCCTGCAGCCGGTAGACGTCCTGGATCTCGTTGACGAGATAGCTGGCGAGTTCCTCGACGCCGAGCACACGCAGGATGTCGTGCGGAACGCGGTGGCCGTCGACGAGCGTGTCGCCGCGCTGCACCAGGTCCCCTTCCTGCACCCCGATATGCTTGCCCTTGGGGATGAGATACTCGACTGCGGCCTGGGTCTCATCCTGCGGACGCACGATGACTCGCCGCTTCTGCTTGTAGTCCTTGCCGAACTCGACGCGGCCCTCGCCCTCGCTGATGATCGCGAAGTCCTTGGGACGGCGCGCCTCGAAGAGTTCGGCGACACGCGGCAGACCACCGGTGATGTCGCGCGTCTTGGAGGACTCGCGCGAGATGCGGGCCAGGATATCGCCCGCCTTGACGCGGTCGCCATTGCCCACCGACAGGATCGCCTCGACCGGGAGGAAGTAGCGCGCCTCAAGGCCGTTGGAGAGCAGGATCTGCTCGCCCGCCGCATCGCGCAGCACGATGCGGGGCCGCAGATCGGCGCCGCGCGGCTGCTGGCGCCAGTCGATGACCGACTTGCTGGTGATGCCGGTCGCCTCGTCGAGGACCTCGCGCACCGACAGGCCTTCGACCAGGTCGACGTAATGCGCGATGCCTTCCTTCTCGGTGATGATCGGCAGGGTGTAGGGATCCCACTCCGCAAGCTTCTGGCCCTTGGTGACCGCTTCGCCCTCGTCGGCGAGCAGGCGCGCGCCATAGGGCAGGCGATGCCGGGCGCGTTCGCGCCCCGCCGCATCGACGAGCACGATCTCGACGTTGCGACCCATGACGATCCGCTCGCCCGACGAGTTGATGACGACCGCGCGGTTGCGCACCGTCACCTTGGTGTCGAACGCGGCCTCGACGCTGTTCTCCAGCTTGACCTGGGCGGCGCCGCCGATATGGAAGGTCCGCATCGTCAGCTGGGTACCGGGCTCGCCGATCGACTGCGCGGCGATGATGCCGACCGCCTCGCCGACATTGACCGAGGTGCCGCGGGCCAGATCGCGGCCGTAGCACCGCGCGCACACCCCGCCATTGGACTGGCAGGTGAGGACCGAACGGATCTTCACCGACTCAAGGCCGATCTTCTCGATGCGCTCGACATCGGCCTCCTGGATCAGCTCGCGCGCCTTCACCAGCACGGTGCCGTCGAGCGGATCGACGACGTCGACGGCCGCGGTACGGCCCAGGATCCGCTCGCCCAGCGGCGAGATCACCTCGCCGCCTTCCACGACCGCACGAACCGTCAGGCCCGCCTCGGTGCCGCAATCGTCCTCGACGATGATGACGTCCTGCGCCACGTCGACGAGGCGGCGGGTGAGATAGCCCGAGTTCGCCGTCTTGAGCGCCGTATCGGCCAGGCCCTTGCGCGCGCCATGCGTCGAGTTGAAGTACTCGAGCACGGTCAGACCTTCCTTGAAGTTCGAGATGATCGGCGTCTCGATGATCTCGCCCGAAGGCTTGGCCATCAGCCCGCGCATGCCGGCGAGCTGCTTGATCTGCTGGGGCGAACCGCGCGCCTGGCTATGCGCCATCATCCAGACGGAGTTCATCGGCTTGCCCGGCTGGACGCGGCTGATCTCCTTCATCATCGCCGCGGCGACGTCGTCGGTGCACTTCGACCACGCGTCGATGACCTTGTTGTACTTCTCGCCCTGGGTGATGAGGCCGTCCTGGTACTGCTGCTCGTACTCGGCGACGCGCGTCTTCGTCCGGTCGACCAGTTCGCGCTTGGCGGCCGGAATGATCAGGTCGTCCTTGCCGAAAGAGATCCCCGCCCGGCATGCGTGACTGAAGCCCAGCTGCATCATGCGATCGGCGAAGATCACGGTCTCCTTCTGGCCGCAGTGGCGGTAGACGGTGTCGATGACGTTGGACACGTCGCGCTTGGTCAGCAACTGGTTGATCAGCGAGAACGGGACGTTGGGATGGCGCGGCAGGATCTGCGACAGCATCATCCGGCCCGGCGTCGTGTCCACGGTGAGCGTGACTGGCGCGCCTTCGGCGTTCACGGTCGCGTAGCGGCACTTGACCTTCGCGTGCAGCGACACCTGGCGGTGGTACAGCGCCTGTTCCATCTCCGCGACGTTGCGGAAGGCCATTCCCTCTCCGGGCTCGCCGTCGCGCTGCATCGTCAGATAGTACAGGCCCAGCACGATGTCCTGGGACGGCACGATGATCGGCTTGCCGTTGGCGGGGCTGAGGATGTTGTTGGTCGACATCATCAGCACGCGCGCCTCGAGCTGCGCCTCGAGGCTCAACGGCACGTGGACGGCCATCTGGTCGCCGTCGAAATCGGCGTTGAAGGCCGTGCAGACCAGCGGGTGGAGCTGGATGGCCTTGCCTTCGATCAGCACGGGCTCGAAGGCCTGGATGCCGAGGCGGTGCAGCGTCGGGGCGCGGTTGAGCAGGACCGGATGCTCGCGGATGACCTCCTCGAGGATGTCCCAGACCTCCGGCCGCTCCTTCTCGACCATGCGCTTGGCGGCCTTGATCGTGGTCGCCATGCCATAGAGCTCGAGCTTCGAGTAGATGAACGGCTTGAACAGCTCGAGCGCCATCTTCTTGGGCAGGCCGCACTGGTGCAGCTTGAGCTCGGGCCCGACGACGATGACGGAGCGGCCGGAATAGTCGACGCGCTTGCCGAGCAGGTTCTGGCGGAAGCGGCCCTGCTTGCCCTTGAGCATGTCGCTGAGCGACTTCAGCGGACGCTTGTTGGCACCGGTGATGACGCGGCCGCGGCGACCATTGTCGAACAGCGCGTCGACGGCCTCCTGCAGCATGCGCTTCTCGTTGCGCACGATGATGTCCGGCGCCTTGAGTTCGATCAGCCGCTTGAGACGGTTGTTACGGTTGATGACGCGGCGATAGAGGTCGTTGAGGTCGGAGGTCGCGAAACGGCCGCCATCGAGCGGCACCAGCGGGCGCAGCTCGGGCGGGATCACGGGGATGACCTCCATGATCATCCACTCGGGGCGGTTACCCGACTCGATGAAGAACTCGACCAGCTTTAGCCGCTTCACGAGCTTCTTGCGCTTCGCCTCGGAGGTCGCCTCCTTCAGGTCGGCGCGCATCGTGTCGCGCTCCTTCTCGAGGTCGATCGCGGCGAGCATGTCGCGGATCGCCTCGGCGCCGATCTTGGCCTCGAACTGGCCGTCGCCATGCTCGTTCTGGGCGTCGACGAACTGGTCCTCGGTCAGCACCGTGTGCAGCTTGAGCGGCGTCGTCCCGGGCTCGGTGACGACATAGCTCTCGAAATACAGGACCTTCTCCAGATCCCGCAGCGTCATGTCGACCAGCAGGCCGATGCGGCTGGGCAGCGACTTCAGGAACCAGATATGCGCCACCGGCGAGGCGAGCTCGATATGCCCCATGCGCTCGCGGCGGACCTTCGAGAGCGTGACCTCGACGCCGCACTTCTCGCAGATGATGCCGCGATACTTCATGCGCTTGTACTTGCCGCACAGGCACTCGTAGTCCTTGATCGGCCCGAAGATCCGGGCGCAGAACAGGCCATCGCGCTCGGGCTTGAACGTCCGGTAGTTGATGGTCTCGGGTTTCTTGATCTCGCCGTAGGACCAGG
>JBIKXN010000205.1:0-6549 GCA_044355765.1 Alphaproteobacteria bacterium | reverse complement strand
TACCGACGACATGCAACGCCGTGAGCGGCTCGTTCCAGATCATGTGGCCGAGCACCGCGATCGCGGCATAGGACAGCGCCGCCATCGGCATCGCGACCGAGATCGGGATGCGCCGGATCGCCAGGATGTAGAAGAACGCCCCGGCGCCGTAGCAGGCAAGCCCGACCAGCGTCTGCCAGCGCAGGATCTGCTCGATCACGCCGCGTTCGCCCACCGCGCCCGACTTCAGCAGCAGCTGGCCCGCGACCGAGATGCAGATCGCCACGAGCAACGCCGCCCAGTGATGGATCATGGCGCGACGTCCGGGACGGGATCGCGGCCATGGACCCGACGGATCACCGCCTGCGGCTTGCCGCCGGCGGTCAGCAGCGTGCGTCCGACATACTCGCCGAGTATGCCCAGCAGCATGAACTGCGCGCCGCCCATCAGCAGGATGACGACCATGGTCGAAGCCCAGCCGCTGGGCGTGGTGCCGGCCAGCGCCTCGAAGAAGACGAAGGCGGCCCCGAGGAAGCCGAGCCCGCCGATGATCGCGCCGGCGAGGATGCCCAGACGCAACGGCAGCAGGGAAAAGCTGGTCGCCAGATTGAGCCAGAGGCGCGCCAGGCGGCGCAGCGTGTAGTTGCTGCGACCCTCGGCGCGCGGCAGATGCCGTACCTCGATCGAGCCGATGCGCTGCGTCGTCTGCATGATCAGGCCGTCGACATAGGGATAGGGCCCGGAATACCGGCCCACCGCGCCGGCGGCCAGGGCGCTCATGCAGCGGAAGCTGGAAAGATAGAGGCCGGGCGGCTTGTCGAGCAACCAGTCCGCCACCTTGTTGGCGAAGCGGCTTCCCAGATTGCGCCACCACGCATGCTCCTTGCGCGCATAGCGCGTGTAGACGACATCGAGGTCGTTGTCGCGGCAATGGGCGAGCAGGCGCAGGACCTCTTCGGGCGGATTCTGCAGATCGTCGTCCATGGTGACGACGAAGCGGCCGCGGGCATGGCGCAGACCGGTCATCACCGCGTTGTGCTCGCCGTAGTTGCGCGCGTGTTCGACCAGCACGACCGGCACCTCGCCCGCCGTCTCGACGAGGCGCCTGCAGACGGCCGCGGAATCATCGGGGCTGCCGTCGTCGACCAGGACGATCTCGAGCCCGCCGGGCAGCGCCGCGCGCAGCCCGGCCAGCGCCTCGACGAGACGACCGACGGTCGCGGCGCCGCGATAGACGGGCACCACGACGGACAATTCGGGCGGCATGGCAGCGGCGGTCATGATTGCGGCTTCCGCGCCACGGCGAAGACCGATCCGCCGAAGGGCAGCCGCAGCCCCGCGCGCAGCAGCCACCGCTCCACGGCCATCGTCGCGCGCAGGCAGCCGTCGACCAGCGCGGGAAGCGGCGCCACGTCCGAGCGCTCCGGCCCGCGCGCGAGCGGTGCCAGGACCTTGCGCTGCAGCACGAGCGCCGGGAAGGGCAGGCTGTTCCAGTGATGGAGGTCGACCGGGTCGAAATCGGCGGCGGCGAGCATGTCGCGTATCTCCCTAAGCGCGAAGCGGTCGCGGGTATGCACCCGGTCGTCGTGCGTCGACCGCAGCCAGCGATGCGCCGGCAGGTTCATCAGCAGGCGGCCGCCGGGGACCAGCACCCGGTGGAACTCCGCCAGCGCCGCCGCTGGATCCACGGCGCGATGGCAGAGGACGTCGATCGACACCACGGCACCGAAGCGACCGCTGGCGAAGGGCAGCTCCGAGACCGAGCCGCGCACGAGGCCGGCCCGGGTCTTCGCGCGCGCGCATGCCAGAGCCGCGCCGGCGATGTCGATGCCGACCAGCGGACGTCCCGGGAAGGCCTCGGCAAGACGCCGGAGCAGGCCGCCGGTGCCGCAACCTGCGTCGAGGATCGGCGCGGCGGCGGCGGCTGCGGACGCGGCGCGCAGCGCGGCGAGCGCATGGCCATGCACCGCGGCGAACCACCAATGGCGCGCCTCTGTCTCGTCGAGACGGAGATATTCCTCGGCTTCCATGCGCCGGCGTCAGCAGGAATGCGGATCGGCCACGCGCGGCCACAGCGCGCGGGCGACCCGGCCAAGCTTCAGGCCGCGCATGTCCATCGATCCGGTTCCCGGCGCGGAGACGTAGAGGATGTCGTCGGCGATCGGCAGGAAGCCGGCATGGAAATGCTGCGTCGACTTGACGATCAGTCCGCGGCAGCGCGCGACGTCGATGCCGGCGGCGGTGAAGCATTCGGGCGAGAAGCCCTGCGTGCGATAGTCGTTGACGATGACATCGATGGCGGCGGCGTCGGTGTCGCCGATCCTGAGCCAGGCCATGTTGCCGAGCGGCGTGTCCGCTTTTCCGAAGCGCTGATACGCGCGTTCAACGAGCCCGCGCACGGTCACCGACGCATCGACCGGATCGCCCGAGGCGGGGCCGAGCTTGCCGCCGATGCGCAGAGACAGACGCGCGCCCAACCCCGCCTCGAAGGCGGCGAGCGTCGACTGGGGATCCCAGAACGGCGCGATGGCGACGCCGCCGACCTTGCGCTCGAGCAGGCGACGCAGCAGGAAGGTGGAGTCGCCGGCGGCACCGATGCCCGGATTGTCGGCCGTGTCGGCGAGCACCAGCGGCTTGTCGCCGTTATGGCCCACGATCCGGCCGATCGCGTCCTCGATGCCGAGAAAGGGCGGAGCGAGCTCGGCACGCATGTCCCAAAGCTCCCGCCCCAGCCTCGCCGCGAGCGCGCCAGCCTTCGCCGCGTCGCCGTCGGCGACCACGAGCACGCGCATGCCGACCTCCGGCGTGTCGCCCCAGGGGAATCCATGCGCCAGCGACACCGACAGGATTCCGTCGCGGCCTTCGAGCGTCTGCATGCGGTCGACGAAGCCGCGCATCGGCTGGCGCGTGGTCGGAAAGATGCCGAGGATGCGGCAGTCATGCATCGCCATGCGCGGCCGGACGCGGCCCGCAAGCATGCCGGCAAGCAGGGCGAACAGCTCCTCCGCACGCTCGGTCACGTCGACATGCGGGTATTCCTTGAAAATCACCATCGCGTCGACCGAGGCGACCTTGCGCTCGGTCAGGTGGCAATGGAGATCGAGTTCAGCCACCACCGGAATGCCGGGGCCGACCAGGGCGCGGATATGGGCGAGCAGATCCCCCTCGGCGTCGGGATAGCCGTCGGCGATCATCGCACCATGCAGATTGATCATCACCGCGTCGACCGGCATCGCCGCGCGCAGATCGGCGAGGATCTCGTCGCGCAGCGCCTCGTAGACCGGCCGGACGGTGTCGCCGGCCGGCATAGCGAAGGCGGCGAGACCCTCGGCGACCTCCCAGCCCAGGGCGCGGGCGCGTTCGCGCCAGACGATCAGCGGCAAGGCGAAGACGTTTGGCTTCTCGCCATGGGCGCCGCCGCGCACGAGCATCGTACGCCGGAACAGATCCATTCCGGTCGGGATCGGCGAGAAGGAATTGGTCTCGGTTCCGAGGCAGGCGGTGAAGATCTTGGTCGGCATGCGCGCGGCGCCTCCGGTCGCTGGATCCGTCCGAGACTAGGCGCGCTCGGACGCCGCGTCGACCATCAGGCGAAGCGCAGCAACGGAACGGCCGCGCCGGCGAGCAGCACCGCTGCGATGCGTAGCCGGTCGAAGGGCTCCTTGAGCCAGAACACGGCGATCAGCAGGGCGAAGACCGCGCTGGTGTCGCGCAAGGCCGCCCCGGGCGCGATGGGGCCATGGTCCCAGACCCAGAGGATCAGCAGGTAGGAGGTCATCGAGGCGCACCCCGCCCCGATCGTCACCCGCGGGAAACTCGTCACCAGCTTCCAGGGCGAGCCCAGCCGACGCTGGCGCCAGCTCATGACGGCGGCGTTGGCGATCGACGCCGCGCATCCATAGGCCAGGGCCGATTCCGACGCGCGCACGCCTTGCGCGTCGCACATCACGTAAAGCGCGATGCAGGCACCGGACGCAACCGTCCAGGCGAGCCCGCGCAGGGGAAACCCGCGCGCGCCCCGCGCCCCGACGGCGAGCAGAGCCAGCGACAGGGCGATCAGCGCCACCCCCACCATCGCCGCCGGGCCGATTCTTTCGCCCAGCAGCAGCGCCGCCATGGGCAGCACCAGCAGCACCGAGACGGCCCGTCCGACCGGATAGACGACGCCATAGCCTGCGACCTCGTAGGCTTTCAGCATGGTGATCACGTTGAGGACGTTCACCGCCGCCGCCAGCGCCACCCATTTGAGGACCGCCGGCTCCGGCAGTCCGGTGAAGGCCAGGAGCGGTACCGAGATCGCGCCGGCGACGATCATCTGCCCCGACAGCGCTTCGGTCGGGCGGGCGGTCGCCTTGACCGCCGCGTTCCAGCCGGCGTGGAGCAGCGCGCTGACCAGCGCGGCGGCGACGAGTATCGCGTCCATCTGCGCCCGCTCCTTCGCCGCGCACCGCGACCGCGCGCGCGGCCGGCGGCCCATGCCGCGACGCGATCATACAGCCTCCTGGAGCCCCGCGCGAAACCGAACGCCGCGAGGATCAGGCCAGCTCGCGGACCAGCTTGTTGAAGATCGCGTGGGCGAAATCGACCCGGTCGCGCGCGGTCATGACGAAGGCCCCGGGACCGCCGATCACGTTGTCCTCGTAATGCGCCCGCAGATTGCGCGCGCCCATGAAGGGGGTGGAGCCCTCGGCCTGGATCGCGAGCGCGTTTATGGTGATGCCCGCGGCGACCGCGCGGTCGCGCGCGACCGGGGCGGGAACCGCGCTGCGCATGTCCGGCCCGTCGCCGGCGAGGTCGATGGTCGCGCGCGGCGCGCGGAACGGCGCCGCGGCGATCCAGTCCGTCGCGGCGGCCAGCGCGTCGCCGATCGCGTTCCAGGTCTGCGGCGGACGAGGCGCATCGACCAGGCGATCGGCGAATTCGGCCGCCGCCTGCGGCCCGGAAATCCGCGTCCAGGGCAGGATCAGCGCCGCGGCCCCCGGCGATCCCCATTCCCCGTAGGCGAGGGCGATCGACCGTGTCGGAAGCCTGGCGATCGCCTGCAGGATCTCCGGACGCTCGACGGCCGCCGCCGTGCCCTCGCGCTGCAACGCATATTCGTCCGCGTCGATCGAGCCCGATCCGTCGTTGAGCAGGACCAGCAGCAGGTCGACCTCGACCGACTGCGCGCGGGCCAAGCGCGCCGGCCCTGGGCCCAGGAGCCCGGCACCCAGGAGGCCGGCGCCGAAGGCACGGCGCGGAATTCCGGTCGAGATCTTCATTCCGGTTGATGACATGGCGGGAGCGGTCGCCAGGGCAAGCCCCGACCCTTGCGGTCCCATGCCCAGGACAGCACGGCCCGGTTCGGGTACACCGGGGCGCGCAGCGACAGGGAGGTATGACGGCGATGGGCGAGAGGCACGAACTGACCCCGGAGGCCTGGTGGTCGACCGACATCATCGACATGTCGCCAGGGACGATCCGCTTTCGCGGCTACGCGATCCAGGACCTGATCGGTCGCGTCGGTTTCGCCGAGATGGTCTGGCTGATGACCCGCGGCGAACTGCCCGATCCGCGAGCCGCCGCGCTGCTCGAGGCGGCGCTGGTGGCGGGCGTCGATCACGGCCCTCAGGCGCCGTCGATCGCCATTGCGCGCATGGCCATGACCTGCGGCGTGGGCATCAACGGGGCGATGGCCTCGGCGATCAACGTGCTCGGCGACGTCCATGGCGGCGCCGGCGAGCAATGCGTCGCGATGTATCTGGCGACCGCCGCGCGGATCGATGCCGGCGCGTCGCTCGCCGACGCGGTCGCGTCCGAGATCGCCGCGCAGCGCGCCGCCGGCGTCACCCATCTGCCGGGCTTCGGACACCGGTTCCACCCCGTCGATCCGCGTGCGCCGCGACTGCTCGCGCTGGTCGACGCCGCGCGCGAGGCGGGTATCGTCGGCGGCCGCTTCGCCGACATCGCGCGCGCGCTCGAGGCGGCGATCGCCTCCCGCCGCGGCGGGAGGCTGGTGCCGCTCAACATCGACGGCGCGACCGGCGCGATCTTCGCCGAACTCGGCTTCGCGCCGGCGCTGTGCCGCGGCCTGTTCGTGCTCTCGCGCGCGGTCGGCACGCTCGCCCATGCCTGGGAGGAGAGCCGTTCCGGACTAAGGAACAAGGGGCCGATCCCGCGCCATCTCGTCCCGGCCTATGGCGGGCCACCGCCGCGCCCGGTTCCCCACCGCGGCTGAGACGCGCCCGCCGCGGACCTCAACCGATCGTCAGCGTGCCGTTCGGCGCGAGCGCCAGGGCCGGCGCGTCCGGCCGCACCGCCGTCAGCGCGATCGGATGCGCCAGATAGAGCCAGGGCGGGTTGGCGCGCAGGCGGGCGAGGCAGGCGGCATAGGCGGCCTCGCGGGCGGCGGCCTCGACCGCGGCGTTCGCGGTCGCGATCAGCGCCTGGACCTCGTCGTCGTGGTAGCCCTGCCACCACACGCCCCGCGAAGCGCTCGAGATCTTGTCGTCGAGGACCCGGAACGTGCTGTGCGGCGAGGAATCGAAGATCGCGAGATCGCCGATGCGCTTGCGGCCGACCTGACGGGCA
>JBIKXN010000204.1:0-6623 GCA_044355765.1 Alphaproteobacteria bacterium | reverse complement strand
GCCGCCCAGGCCGCCCCGGCGCCGCGCCGCGGCGGGACGCTGGTGGTGGCCGCCGATGGCGAGCCGCGCAATCTCAATCCCGCGATCGTCGCCTCGAACGGCGTGTTCTTCGTCGCCAGCAAGGTGATCGAGCCCCTCGCCGAGATGAGCTATGGCGGCGACGGACTTGTACCGCGCCTCGCGACGTCGTGGCGCGGCTCCGCCGACGGCCGCAGCGCGACCTTCACGCTGCGCGACGGCGTAACCTGGCACGATGGCCGGCCTTTCACCTCGGCCGACGTGGCGTTCTCGGCGCTGGAGGTGTGGCGCAAGCTGCAGAATCTCGGCCGCGTGATCTTCGCCGATCTCGAGGCCGTGGACACGCCGGACGCGACGACGGCGATCCTGCGGTTTTCCGCGCCGACGCCCTTCCAGCTGATCCGCAACGCGCTGCCGGCGGTGACCGCCGTGCTGCCGCGCCATCTCTATGCCGGCACCGACATCGCGGCCAACCCCGCCAACCAGAAGCTCGTGGGGACCGGTCCGTTCCGTTTCGCCGAGCACAGGCCGGGCGAATTCTATCGCCTGGAGCGGAACCCGGCCTTCCGTGACGCGGACCGGCCGTTCCTCGACTCCATCGTCTATCGCGTGCTGCCCGACCGCGGCACGATCGCCGCCGCGCTCGAGGCCAACCAGATCCAGCTCAGCGCGTTCTCTGCGGTCCCGCTGACCGATCTCGCGCGCATCGGCGCGGTCCCGGGGATCGCCGTCGTTCCCGGCGGCTACGAGGGCATCACCTATCAGCTGACCGTCGAGATCAACCATCGCCGACGCGAGCTCGCCGATCCGCGCGTGCGCCGCGCCATCGCGCATGCGATCGACCGCCGTTTCGTCGTCGACGCGATCTTCCTCGGCTACGCCCGCGCATCGAACGGGCCGATCCCACGCTTCGACGCGCAGTTCCACGACGCGTCGCTCGCCGCGCCGGGATTCGACGTCGCGCGGGCCAATGCGCTGCTCGACGAGGCCGGATACAGGCGCGGATCGGACGGCGTGCGGTTCCGCCTGCGCCTGCTGCCGGCGCCCTGGTTCGAGCAGACCCGGCAGATGGGCGACTATCTGCGTCAGGCGCTGCGCGCCGTCGGCATCGACGCGCAGGTCGTCGCGAACGACACCGCCGCCCATACCCGGGCCGTCTACACCACGCATGAATTCGACCTCGCGATCGGATCGCCCGTCTATCGCAACGATCCGGCGATCTCGACGACCATCCTCTACCAGGGCGGCCTGCCGGCAGGGGTCCCCTTCTCGAACCAGTACGGCTACGACGACACCGAGACCAACGCGCTGATCCGCGACGCTGCGCGCAGCGTCGACGCCGCCGAGCGCGCCGGGCTCTATCGCGCGTTCCAGCGCCGCGCCAACGAGCAGCTGCCGCTGATCCATGTCGCCGAGTTCACCTTCGTCACGGTGGCGCGACGCAGCGTGCGCAACGTCGCCGACAACCCGCGCTGGGCGACCTCGCACTGGGCGGATGTCTGGCTCGACGGCTGACGCGCGGAGCGCGCCGTGAGGCGCGCGGCGCGCCTCGTCGCCGGCCGGCTGCTGGCGGCCCTGCCGACTGCGCTGATCGTGGCGCTCGCCGCCTTCGCGCTGCTGGCCGCCGCGCCTGGCGACGCGGTCGACGCCTATATGGCGCAGACCGGTGGCGACGCGGGGTTCGCGGCCGATCTGCGCGCGCGCTTCGGCATCGCCGCGGCCTGGCCCGAGCGCCTGGCGACGTTTCTCGGCAAACTCGCGCGGCTCGATCTCGGCCACTCGGTGCTGTTCGACCGACCGGTCGCCGCCTTTATCGCCGAGCGTCTGCCAAACACGCTGATGCTGATGGCGGCGACCGCGGCCGTGTCTGCGGGGCTCGGGGTCCTGCTCGGCCTGCTCGCGGGCGCGCGGCCGGGCAGCCTGCGCGACGCGGTGCTGACGACCGGCGCGCTGGCGCTGCTCGCGCTGCCGAATTTCTGGTTGGCGCTGATTCTGGTGCTGGTCTTCGTCGTGCAGCTCGGCTGGCTGCCGATCGGCGGCAGCCGCACCATCGGCGGGCCGCCGCCGGGCGGCGCGATCCTCGACGCGCTGCGTCATCTGGTGCTTCCCGCTCTGGCCCTGGGGATCGGCTATGTCGCGATGTTCATGCGCACGCTGCGGGCCGGCATGGCCGAGGCATGGCGCGCCGACCATGTCCGCGCCGCGCATGCGCGCGGCCTCGCGCGGCGCGCCGTGGTCTGGCGCGCCGTGGCGCGCCCGGCGCTGATCCCGGTGGTCGTCCTTTTCGGCCAGCATGTTGGCACGCTGGTCGGCGGCAGCGTGGTGATCGAGACCGCCTTCGCCTATCCCGGCATGGGGCGTCTCGCCTACGAGGCGGTGGTCGGGCGCGATCCGCTGCTGCTGGTCGGCGTGCTGCTGACCGCGACCGCGGTGGTGCTGTTGGCCAACCTCGCGGTCGATCTCGCGCTGGCGCGGCTCGATCCCCGAATCGGGGACGACGATGGCTGACGGTCTCCTCCGGGCCACGCTCGCGCGCCACGAAGGCGCCGCCGGTGCCGGATTGCTGGCGCTGGTCGCCGCGCTCGCGCTCGCGGCACCGCTGCTCGCGCCCGGCGATCCTCTGGCGATGGCCGGTAGGCCGATGCTCGGCCCCTTCGCCGACGCCGCGCTGCCGCTGGGCACCGATAGGCTCGGCCGCAGCGTCGCCGCCGGGCTGGTGCATGGCGCGCGTGCGAGCCTGGTCACGGGCCTTGCGGTCGCCACCATCGCGCTCGCGCTCGGTGCCGCCTGCGGAGCGGTCGCCGGCTATCTCGGCGGGGCCATCGACGAGGCCCTGATGCGGATCGCCGACGCGGTCCAGACCGTACCGTCCTTCCTGCTCGCGCTGGCCATCGTCAGCGTCCTGGGGCCGTCGCCCACGGGTGTGGTGCTGGCGCTGGCCGCGGGCAGCTGGACCGCGACGGCGCGCATGGTGCGCGCAGAGGTCATCGGTCTGCGCGGACGCGCCTTCGTCGAGGCGTCGCGCCTGGTCGGACGGCCGCCGCTGGCGATCGCGTTCCAGGTCGTGCTGCCGAACGCGCTCGCGCCCGCGATCGCGCTGGTCGCGGTGGTCGTCGCCGGCGCCATCCTGTCGGAATCGGCGCTCGCCTTCCTGGGCCTGTCCGATCCGAACCGCGCCAGTTGGGGCGCGATGATCGCCGAAGGCCGCAGCGTGCTGCGCACGGCGCCCCATGTCGTGGTCGCTCCGGGCGCGGCGCTCTTCGTGACCGTGCTCGGCGTGAGTCTTCTGGGCGAGGGGCTGCGCAAGGCCCTGGCGGGCTCGCGCGGCGAGGCGTAGCGCGGATGGCCGACCTCCGATGCAGGTCTCGGCGCGGGCGTCGGCTAGCGCCTAGGCTGCGCGCGCAACCAAGGAGGGTTCGAATGCTGAGACATGTTGCAACCTCCCGCGCCTGCCATGCGGCGGGGGATTCAGGCGGGGGCTTCGACGCCTGCGCCTTCGACGGCTTCTCCGCATCGGGGGAGACCGGCCCGGGCTGCGTGTTCGGCGGCGAGACGGAGAGCTCGGCCGGGGTCGATGTCGCATCGGCGCCGCTGACCGATCCGCGGGACGACGCCCACAGCAACGGTTTCCCGCAGGGCGAGTGCTTCGCCGACGTGATCGCGGGGATGGCCAAGTCGATCGACCCGGTCGCCGTCGCGGTCAAGGGCGCCGAGGTGGCGGCGTTCGGGATGACGGGTGTGGTGGCGGCGGAGACGGCGATCGAGGTCACCGCCCATCTCGCCAACGCCGCGATCAACGCCTTCAGGGAAAGTCCGGCATGCCAGGCGCTCGACAACGCGAAGGAGGCCGACCGTCAGGGCCTCGCGGCGATCCAGGCGCCATGAGCGGCGGCGCGGATCTCGCGGACGCAGCGGCGCGGCGCCGGAGGTCGCCGGCCCGGCCCGACATCCGCGCCCGCCATGCGGCGGTCGGCGTCCGGCGTGCGATCGCGATCGCCTGCATCCTCGGCTGCCTCGCGGGTGGCGGTCGTCGCGCGCATGCGGAGGAGGTGCCGGGCGCGGACGCGCTCGCCGACGCGTTCGTCGCCATGGCTGGCGGCAGCGAGTACGGCGCCAGGGCCGAGGGCATCGTGCGCTGGGAGGTCCCGCTGCTGGAGATCGCGGTGATAGGGGCGCCGACCCAGGACCAGCGCGCGGCGCTCGGCGCGCTGCTGCCGCAACTCACCGCGGCGACCGGTCTGGGGATCGAGGAGGTGCCGCCGCTCGCCGCGCCCAGGGCGAGCGGCGCATCGGCCGCATTGCCGCTTGACCTCGAGGCGACCGACACGGTGGTGCGGATGTTGCCGGGCGGACCGGGCCATGGGCTTCGGCCCTTCGTGATGTTCGGGCGCGGCGACACGTTCTTCGTCTGGCGGGCGCATATGCATGTCCTGTTCACGGACCGCCGCGGCATCTCCGTGCTCGGTCGGGCCCTGCGAATCCCGGAGGCGCTCCAGGCCGCCGTGGATGCGGGATCGACCCCTTGCTACGCCCATTTCGGGATCGACAAGGCGAGCCATGTGCTGCGGTTCGCCTTCGTCCTGCTGCGCACCGATCTGCCGGATTGGACCCGCCGACGCTGCCTCCACGAGGAGATCACCCAGTCGCTCGGTCTGCGCAACGACATCGAGGGGTCGTCGATCACGCTGTTCGACGACCAGCCGATGCGCCGCCGTACCGAATTGACGCGCTACGATCTGATGTTCTTGTCGGTGCTCTACGACCTGCGGCTTTCGCCGGGACTCGCCGGCCCCGAACTCAGGGCGCGGGCGCGCGCGCTGATCGCCGAACGGCTCGGCGCCCCGGCGCGCTGACGTCGCGCCCGCGGCTGCGGCTGCTGCTATGCTCGCGCTCCTGGAGCCTGGGCGGGGAGGGCTTGCGCATGGATTTCGACCTTGTGGTGCGCGGCGGCACCGTGGTGACGGCGAGCGACGCCTACCGGGCCGATATCGGAATCTCCGGCGGCCGCATCGTCGCGATCGCCGAGGACCTGCGCGCGGCGCGCAGCATCGATGCGGGCGGATTGCTGGTGCTGCCCGGCGGGGTCGACAGCCACGTCCATATCGAGCAGGCCGGCGCCGACGGCTCCATGACCGCGGACGACTTCGAAAGCGGCACGCGCGCCGCCGCCTGCGGCGGCACGACCACGATCATGCCCTTCGCGATGCAGACCGCCGGACGCAGCTTGCGCGAGACCACGGACGCCTATCGCCGCCGCGCCGACGGCAAGGCGTGCATCGACTATGCCATCCACCTGATCGTGGCCGATCCGAGCCGCGGGGTCGTCGGGCAGGAACTGCCGGCGCTGATCGACGACGGCTACACGTCCTTCAAGATCTACATGACCTACGACGATCTGCGCCTCGACGACGGGCAGATCCTCGACGTCCTCGCGCTCGCCCGCCGCGAGGGGGCCATGACGATGATCCATGCCGAGAATGCCGACTGCATCTCGTGGCTGACGGCCCGGCTCGCCGCCGCCGGCAAGACGGCGCCGCGCTTCCACTGCGCCGCGCGCCCGATGCCGGTCGAGCGCGAGGCGACGCATCGCGCGGTGTCGCTGGCCGAACTTCTCGACGTGCCGATGCTGATCGTCCATGTCTCCGGACGCGAGGCGGTGGAGGAGATCCGGCGTGCCCAGGCGCGCGGCCTGAGGGTCTATGCCGAGACCTGTCCGCAATATCTCTTCCTGGCCGAGGACGATCTCGCGCTCGCCGGCTTCCGCGGCGCCATGGCGGTGTGCTCGCCGCCGCCGCGCGAGCGGGGCAACCAGGAGGCGATCTGGGACGCGCTCGCCGCCGGCGTCTTCCAGGTCGTCTCGTCCGACCACAGCCCTTTCCGCTACGACGACCCCAAGGGCAAGATGGTTGCCGGTCCCGACGCGCCGTTCTGGAAGATCCCCAACGGCGTCCCGGGCATCGAGACCCGGCTGCCGCTGCTCTTCGACGGCGTGTCGAAGGGTCGGATCACGCTCCAGCAATTCGTCGCCCTGACCGCCGCCAATCCCGCGCGTATCTATGGATTGTCCGGCCGCAAGGGCGCGATCGCGATCGGCGCCGACGCGGATATCGCCCTCTGGGATCCGGCCGCCGAGCGGACGATCCGCAACGCCGACCTCCACCATGCCGTCGACTACACGCCCTACGAGGGGATCGCGGTCAGGGGATGGCCGGTCCATGTGCTCGCGCGCGGCGAGACGGTCATGCGCGACGGGACGCCGGTCGACCGCCGCGGACATGGCCGGTTCCTGCGTTGCGACCGGCCCGAGGCTGCGCGTCCGCGCGGCGTCGCCGTCCTGCCGGGCGGCCTCGTCTGAGGCCGCCGCGCGGCGCTCAGGCGAGCTTGCCGCGCGCGAGCACCGGCCACTCGCTTTCGACCACTCCGCGCCGCACGCCGTAGAGCACATCGTGCAGATGCACGGTGGTGTCGCCATAGCCGGCGACGAAGGCGATCGTCTCGCCGATCGCAGGGCGTTCGGCAGGGGCCTCGAGTTCGATGGTCGCGTGCTCGGCAGAGAAGCCGATCCTGGCGACCGGGCCGATGCCGAGCGGTTTCGGGTTGATGCC
>JBIKXN010000203.1:0-6642 GCA_044355765.1 Alphaproteobacteria bacterium | reverse complement strand
GCCGACCGCGGCGAGCAGCGTCGGCACCCGCGTCCAGGATCCGGTCGCGTCCATCGCGCGCGCGAACCCGAGGAGGGTCCCAGGGCTGCGCGGCGCGGTCGCGTCGAGATCCGACGCGAGGGCCTCGCCCGCGAGCAGGACATTGGCCTCGAACTCGGCGCGCATCGCCACCGGTGCATGGAAATTCGATTCGAGCATGAACCCGCCCACGGCGATGCGCGGCGCGGCGTCGGTCTGTCGCATGGAAATCCCTCGGCAAGAACGGCAACACGCTAGCGCGCATTGCGCTTTGGTGGCAGGCGTCGCGCGCGACGCCGCTCGTCCTGACGCTTCCTCCCCCACGCGGTCCGCGCGGCAGGGGAGGAGCGGGGCTGCGCCGCGTGACCGTGGAGCGATGTCTTACGACGAGCGCCCATCCGGGCCGGTGCCAGGCGCTCGGTCCGCTGCCAGCGCTGCATGAGCCAGATCGCGCAGCTATCGCTCACCCAGAAACGGGCCGCCGCAGCGCGGCGCGACGTGCCCTCTTCAACCGTTGCTACGATCCGGCGCCGCAGGGCCTTCGCCAAAGCTGCTGCCATCCATGCTGGCCTCCCGGACCCAGTCGCCAGCTCTGTACCCATTTCGCGCCGCCAGGGAATCCCTCTGCGATTCCGTACGGCTGGAAACTGCTCTAGCATGGCGGTGGGCGCCGTGCCGGACTGCGCGTCGGCGCCGACGCCCGATACATAGGTCCTGTCCGAAGGATCTCCGAGCATGCAGCAGACCGCAGATCGCGACGATGCGCAGGGCCAGGACCACGCCCTGCGGATGGCGCTGGTGAACGAGGTCCATGCGCGGCCCTTCCTCGGCCTGTCGCCACCCGAACGCGCTACCCATCTGGCGATGACCTCGGGCGAGGGAGGCGCCGCCGCCGACCGCGCGCACCTGGTGGCGCTCTGCGACCGCCATGGCGCACCGCATCCGCCCGCCGGTGCCAACCACCATGTCGTCGATCTCGGCGGCCTGGTCCTGAAATGGGAGCGGCACGGCGAGTTCTGCGCCTGGACGTTCCTGCGCGCGGGCGGCTTCGACGCGCCTTTCGCGGACATGCCGCTCGATGCGGTTCCTGCCGACTGGCTGCACGCGATCCCCGGCCAGCGTCTGGTCGCGGCCCATCTCGCCGTACTCGGCCGCGCCGCGCCTCCCCCCGACGCCGAGACGCTGGCGCGCTGGCTGCAAGCGGATTTCCTGGCGGGCTCGGTCGTGGCCGGCGGCGCCGCCTCGGTCTGGACGGATTTCCGCGTCCATGCGGATGGCTTCGGGCGCATCGTCGTCCATGATCGCGGTCTGGCGCCGCGGCAGGGCGGGCGGATGGTGCAACGTCTGCTCGAGATCGAGACCTACCGCATGATGGCGCTGCTCGCCCTGCCGCTCGCGCGCGAGATCGCGCCGCGCATCGGCCGCGCCGACCAGGAATTGCTGCGGGTGATGGACGCGATGACCGCGGCGTCGGGCATCGCCGAACAGCGCCGGCTGCTCGACCGGCTGACCGAACTCTCGTCGGGCATCGAGCGCGACACCGCGGCCTCCGACTACCGCTTCGGCGCGGCGCGCGCCTATGGCGAACTGGTCGACCAGCGCATCGCCGAATTGCGCGAGCAGCGGATCGAGGGGCTGCAGACCTATCGCGAGTTCATGGACCGGCGCTTCGTGCCCGCGCTGCGCACCTGCAGGACGGCCGAGGCGCGGCTGGCGCAGATGTCGCGCCGGCTGACCCGTGCCGGCGCCCTGCTGCGCACGCGCGTCGAAATCGCCGTCGAGGCCCAGAACCAGGAGGTGCTCGCCTCGATGGACCGACGCGCGCAGATGCAGTTGCGCCTGCAGGAGACGGTCGAGGGCCTGTCGGTCGCCGCGATCACCTATTATCTGGTCGGCCTGTCCGGCTACGCGCTGAATGCGCTCGGCGCGGCGGGGCTGCACCTCGACAAGGACGTCGCCACCGGCGTCGCGATCCCCGTGTCCGCGCTGCTGGTCTGGTTCGGTCTGCGCTACCTGCGCCGCAGGCTCGCCCGCGCGCCTGGCGCGGCCGCTGCCCCGCATGGTCGCGACTGAGTTGCGCCGCGCCGCGGTCGCATCGCGACGCAGCGTTGCGTGCCGCGCGCTTCGCGCGGATCGCGCGGATCGTGGGCGGATCGAACTGCACCGGACCGCCGCGAACGGGTCCACGCGGTCAGTACGGCGTCCCGTCCTTGCGGGTGAAGCGCCAGACGCCGTTCGTAGTCGTCGCGTGCAGGTCGTCGTCGGGATAGGTCACGCTGTCTGCGTCCGAGCGGTCGCCGACTTCGATGAACAGCACGTCGGTATCGGTTTCGTTGACGAGATGATGCGCATCGCCGGTGCCAGCGCGGAAACCCGCGCACATGCCCGGGGTCAGCCGCGTGCGTCCTGCGCCAGTCGCGAGCGTCGGTGTTCCTTCGAGGATGTAGACGAACTCGTCCTGCCTGGCATGCGCATGCCGGAGCGCGGACATCGCGCCGGGCGCGAGACGGGTCAGGTTGACGCCGAAATTGGTCAGTCCGAAACGATCGCCCAGGGCGCGCTTCTCGCGGCCCTCCAGGCGTGCGGCGAATGGCCCGGGGGATATGCTGGGTTTCGCGCGCGGCGGCGCCTCGGCGGCGACGATGGCGACGGGAAAGCCGGTCTCGGTCATGGCGGCGGCTCGCTCCTTGGTTGAGGGGTCTGACATGGGCGGCTCTGGTCTGTCACAGCTGACCGGAGTCGCCCCAGGTTTCGAGCAGCTTCACATAGGCGGGATCGGCGTAGCGATCGGGTTGGAAGGCTGCCGCGTAGCCTGGCAGCTGCGCGCCGGTCACGTGCCGCGCCAGCAATTCGCCCGCAGCGCAGGACGCCATGATCCCGAACCCGGAAAACGCGGAGCAGATATAGGAACCGGGTACCGGCAGCGGCCCGATCAGCGGCCGGTTCTCGCGTGTCTTGGTGTAGTAGCCGCCATCGACATAGGGCTTGGGCATCGGATCGAAATACGCGGCCAGGCCTGGCACGAGCACGGCCATGCCGCGCAACGTGATCTCGGGCAGATCGGCGTCCCAGGATAGCGGAAAGACCGGCGCGTCGAGCTGCGGACAGTCGTAGGTCCAGTACATGATCACCTGATCGCCCGCGCCGATCGGGCGGCCATGCACGCCGGCGGGGAACTCGGCGAGCAGGCGGCGCGTCGCCTCGTCCTGCGCCAGCGCCGCGCGCTCCTCCGCGTTCCAGGGCAAGACGGTCGGATCGCACCAGACGATCAGCGGCGCCGTGCGCGGGACGACGCCCAGCCTGTCGGGCAGCGTGATCTTGATGTGCTTCTCGACGACGATCGGCAGCGTCGCGCCCAGCAGCGCCGCCGTGGCCTTGATGTGCGGTCCGGTCGCGAGCACGAGCGCGCCGGTGTCGATGGCGAAGTCGCGTTCGCCCGCGCGCAGCCGCACGCCGGAGATGCGCCCGGCCGTCGTCTCCGCGCCGGTGAATTCCGCGGCGATAAGCTCGACGCCGCGCGCGCGGCCCGCCTCCAGCAGATGCATGCCGAGCTGCTGCGCGCTGAGCCAGCCGCAGCGCCGGGCATGGAGCACCGCGACCGTGTCCGGGTTGAGATAGCCGAAATGCTCCCGGATCAGGTCCCTGTCGAGCAGCAGGTCGGCGCCGTCGGGACCATCCTCGAAGCCGTGCGGCGCGGCGGGTACATAATCCTTGCGCGACGTCGCCACGCGCAGCGCGCCCGCGCCCAGATCCGCGGCCTCGCGGCCCTGGCGCTCGAAGACCTCGACCGTCTCGCGCCGCGCGGTGGCGTAGACATAGCCGCGGCGGTTCATGACGAAACGGTTGCCCGAGCGCCGCGCATGCCCGGTCATCAGGTCGATGCTGCGGTTCATCAGCGCCACCATCGCGTCGCCCGGCCCAGGCCACCAGTTGCGGTAGCACTCCGTCGACTTGTCGCTGGTGAGGCCCAGGACCGGCCCCGGCTCGACAAGCGCGACGCGCGCTAGCCCAGCCTCGCTCAGCGCATGCGCGGCGGCGATCCCCGCGATGCCTGCCCCGCAGACGACCGCGTCGTAATGCTGCCTTGCCATGCGCCGAGCCGGCTCCGTCCGGAGATAAGGATGCGGGTGTAGCTACCATGCGGCGCCATGTCCGCGAAGCGCCTCCGGGGTTCTCCGGTTCGCCGCCGCGCGCACGGGGTCAATGGCCGAACTCCGTCATCAAGCCCGGCCGCACGCCCAGCCCCATCGAAGCGTCGAGGACGGCGCCGTGGAGGACGGACGCGGCGGGCGTGCAGAGGAAAACGATCAGGCGCGCGATCTCCTCGGGCTCGATGAGGCGTCCGCGCGGCAACGCGGCGATGAACTCGGCGCGGCGCGCCTCGCTCATCTGGTCGAGGGTGCTGCGCTGGAGCATGGGCGTTCGCGTAGCGCCTGGACAGACCGCGACGATGTCGACCGCACGGTGAACGTATTCGGCGGCCAGTTGCCGGGTCAGGAACGCCACCGCCGCCTTGCTCATGCCGTCGGACAACCGGAACCCGGGAAAAACCCCTATCCCGCCGCCGACCGAAGCGATGTTGACGATCTTCTGCGGATCGGCGTGCAGGGTCGATCGCGGCAGCGCCAGGAACGCCATGCACATCCGCAGCGTGCCGTCGGCGTTGATGCGCAGCATCGCTGCATCCTGGGCCTCGGGCTCCTCGGCGTAGGCGGCCACGGTGGCCGATCCGACGGCGGCGTTGTTGACCAGTATGTCGATCGCCTCCCAGCGCGATCGCACGTCGCGCAGGCAGTCGCGGATGGAACCGTGCCGGTTGAGATCCAGCGGATGCGCCGACATCTGCTGCGGATGCGCGCGCACGCGGTCTTCGGCGTCTTCGGGGCGTTCGACGCCTTCGGCATAGGTGAAGGCGACCCGCGCTCCGCGCGTCCGCAACGCGTCGACGCAGGCGCGCCCGATGCCGCCGAGTCCACCCGTGACCAGCGCCACGCGACCCTCGAGATCCGAAACCGGATCGTGATGCGATGCGTGACCCGCCATGATGGACGCTCCTCCAGCGCCGCCCCGAGGGGACGGCCGAATGCAGCGCCGAGGCTTCGCCCCGGCCGAACCGATGGCAAGCCTAGACGCAGGGTCGGCCCGGGCTCAATGCTCCCCGCGTGGCGCTCTGCGGCCCCTCTACCGCGGCGCGTCGAGATCTGCCACAACGCGTCGCCAGATGTCCCGGGGGGCCAGAGCCATGAAATACCTGCATACGATGATCCGCGTCTCCTCGATCGAGGACACGCTCGCCTTCTTCGAGGTCATCGGCCTCAAGGAGATCCGGCGCTATTCCAGCGATAAGGGTCGCTTCACCAACGTCTTCCTCGCCGTGCCCGGCGACAGCGCGCAGGTCGAGCTGACCTACAACTGGGACCCCGAGGTCTATACCGGTGGCCGCAATTTCGGCCATCTGGCCTATGCGGTCGACGATATCTACGCGACCTGCGCCGCGCTGCAGAAGCATGGCGTGGTGATCAACCGCCCGCCGCGCGACGGCCGCATGGCCTTCGTGAAGACGCCGGACGGGATCTCGATCGAGCTGCTCCAGGCGGGCGAAGCGCTGCCGGTGGCCGAGCCCTGGGCGAGCATGCCGAACACCGGGTCCTGGTGATCCGGCCGGCGGACCGTCGGCGCCGCGAGGTCCGACGGCGCGGTGGCGCGCCCGCCGCGTTCGCGCAGGTCACGGGCAAGCCGATCCGATGACGGCCGCGCCGCGCGGCGATCACTCCGCCGCGAGGCGGGCGGGATCGAGAACGGCGATCCTGGTGTCGTAGGCCGCGTAGTCGGCCCAGAGCCGCGGCAGGTCGGCTTCGAACAGCCCGCGCACGACGGCCTGCGCCAGTCGCGGCACGGCGTAGACCATGGCGTTGATCGATGCGCCCGCCGGTCCGAAGGACAGCGTGGTCGAGATGCCGAACAAATGGATGTCGCGTATCCAGGGCGTCGCGCCGGGGTGCCGCTCCAGCAATCCGTAGTCGGGGGCGAGATAGGGAAATTCGCCCAGCCGCTCGTCGGCCTCCTCGGCCGGCGGCGCGTGACGATCACACCACCGGGCGATGTTGTCGTGGCAACCCGCCAGCATCGGCACGGCGGCGAAGTCCATCCGCACGCCGGTGCCGCAGATCAGGAAGTCGGCGAGGAACGCCCCGCGCGGCGTGGCGATCGCGACCCTGCCGTCCGGCGTCGGCGCGGCGCCGGTCCAGGGACGTCCGAGATGCATGCGGAAATTCGCGAAGGCCGCGGCGCGGTTCCAGCTGTCCTGCGGAAACGCCTCGCGCAGGCCCAGCACGTGGGACATGAAGCGCCAGCGCCATTCGTCCGACATCGCATGCATCGACTGCAGGAAGCCCGCGAAGGTCAGCCAGCGATAGGGCTGCACAAGTTGCGGCTCGGCGCGCCGGCAGAACAGGTGCACTTCCGCGGCGCCATGTTCCAGCGCGGTGGCGGCATTGTCGAATGCCGATGCGCCCGCGCCCAGGACCGCGACCACCTTGCCGCGCAGCGCAGCGAAGTCGATCGCGTCGGCGCTGTGCGCGCGCCGCTCCGTCGGCAGCGCGGCGACGAAATCGGGCATCCACC
>JBIKXN010000202.1:0-6651 GCA_044355765.1 Alphaproteobacteria bacterium | reverse complement strand
TTCTCGTCCGCACCGGTCCGCAGCGCGTCGCCAACGACGGCGCCGCCTTCGCCGACCGTCAGATCCTGGTCAGCGCCTTCGGCGCCAGCGCGCTCGACGCCGGCGGCCGCGCCGAGACCTGGTTCGATCCGTCGAAGCCCGTGACCGTCACCTTCGCGCGCCTCGGCGGCGGCGAGACGACGGCGACCGGCGTGCTGCCGCTGCAGCATTCGGTGGTGCTGAAGGACGTCGAGTACCGGTTCCTGATCACCGCCGGCGAAGGCCGCAGCTTCGCCACCGCGACCGCCGATGCCTGCGCCTATCCCTGAGCGCCGTCGCGCCCGGGTCGCGGCGTCAGTCGTGCACCCGCATCACCGCCTCGATTTCGACCGATATGTTGTTGGGCAGCGAGCCCATGCCGACCGCCGAGCGCGCGTGACGCCCGCGATCGCCGAGCACGGCGACGAAGAGATCCGAGCAGCCGTTGATGACCTTCGGATGATCGCCGAACTCGGGCACGCCGTTGACCATGCCCAGCACCTTGAGCACCTCGACGCGCGACAGCTCGCCCGCTGCGAGCTTGGCCACCGACAGCAACCCGAGCCCGACCAGCCTTGCGTGCTCGTAGGCCTGCTCCCAGGTGACGTCGCGTCCGACCTTGCCCGTGAACATCGTGCCGTCGGCGCGGCGCGGCCCCTGGCCGGACAGGTACAGCGTGTTGCCG
Organism: Alphaproteobacteria bacterium; assembly: GCA_044355765.1. Taxonomy (GTDB): domain Bacteria; phylum Pseudomonadota; class Alphaproteobacteria; order CACIAM-22H2; family CACIAM-22H2; genus CAIOSQ01. Next base: position 5,948 of record JBIKXN010000202.1, on the reverse strand, counting down.
TCGCGCTTGAACGGGACGTAGTTGGCGAGCGGCGTCGGCGCCTTGGGCAGCGTCAGCCCCATCGCGGCGAGTTTCTCTTCGGGCGTCATGCGGTCCTCCTGAAATCGGTCCCGTCTGGTTACCCCGCCGCGCGCCGCGCGCGCAATCGCGCGTCATGACCGCGCTGTTCTTCCATCCCGAGGGCTTCTCGACCACGGGCCCGCGGCTGATGGGGCGGCACGCGGCCGGCGAGGGCTTCCTGCGCGCCTATTTCGCGCATGCGCGCGCCGATCCGCTCTGGGTCGAGGTCGAGCGTCCCGAACACGGCGAGGCCTTCGCCGCGGCGGCCCGCGCGGCAGGACGCGCGCAGCAGGTCTGCGTCGTCGACCGCGCATCGATGGGCGCGCTGGCCGAGCCGGGCGGCGTGCACCTGCCCGGGCCGGGTCTGGCCGACCGCGCCTGGCTGCGCGGCCGCCACGGGCACGGCGCGTGGAGCATCACGGGGCTGACCCACACCACCGCGAGCGCCACCGCGATGGACTCGATCGCCGGCCTGCTGGTCGCGCCGGTGCAGCGCTGGGACGCGTTGATCTGCACGTCGCACGCGGTGAAGGCGAATGTCCAGACGGTGCTGCAGGCCCAGGCCGAGATGTTGCGCGCGCGGCTCGGCGCGTCGCGCTTCGTGTTGCCCCAGCTGCCGGTGATCCCGCTGGGCGTGCATTGCGACGACTTCGCCTTCGCGCCCGCGGAGCGCGCCGCGGCGCGCGCGCGGATCGGCGCCGACGCCGCGACGCGCGTGGTCCTTTTCGTGGGTCGCCTGTCCTTCCACGCCAAGGCCAACCCGATCGCTATGTATCTCGCGCTCGAGGAAGCCGCGCGGTCGCTGGGCGGCGGCGTCCGGACGATGCTCGTCGAATGCGGCTGGCACGCGACCGACGGCATCGCCAAGGCCTTCGCCGACGCCGCCGCGCAGACCTGCCCGTCGGTGCGCTGCGTCACTCTCGACGGCCGCGACCCGGCGACCCGGCGCGGCGCCTGGGCGGCGGCGGACCTGTTCTGCTCGCTGTCCGACAACATCCAGGAGACCTTCGGCCTGACGCCGATCGAGGCGATGGCCGCAGGACTGCCGTCGGTCGTGTCCGACTGGGACGGCTACAAGGACACGGTGCGCGACGGCGTCGACGGCGTGCGCGTGCCGACGCTGATGCCCGGCGCGGGGCTGGGCGTCGATCTGGCGACCCGCCATGCGGCCGGCGTCGACGACTACGACATGTACTGCGGCCGCAGCAGCAATCTGGTCGCGGTCGATCCGGCCGCCACGGCGGCGGCGCTGGCGGCGCTGCTCGGCGATCCCGGCCGCGCGCGCGCGCTGGGCGATGCGGCGCGGCGGCGCGCGCGCGCCGATTTCGACTGGTCGGTCCTGATCCCGCGCTACGAGGAGCTGTGGGCCGAGCTGCGCGCCATCCGGCTCGCCGAGCGTGAGCGGCTGCCGCGCCTCGCCCATCCCTGGCCCGCGCGCATGGATCCCTTCGCGGCCTTCGCCGGTTATCCGACCGCGACGCTGACCCCGGCGACACGCTTCGAGCTGGCGGCGCCGAACCCGGAAGCGGCCGCCGCGCGGCTGCAGCGGCTGATGGCCCTGTGGATGGTCTCTTTCGAGCGGCTGGTGCCGCTGCCGCCGGCGGAGGCCCAGATGGTGTTCGCGCGTCTGGCCGACGGGCCGCGCCCGGCGCGCGACCTGGTCGCTGGGCTCGAGCCGGCGCGCGGGCCGGCGGTGTTTCGCGGGCTGGTCTGGCTGGCGAAGCTGGGGTTGATCAGGCCGCTGCCCTGAGCGGCGGCCGGATCAGCCGCCCGTGCCGCGGGGCCGGCTCAGCACGATCGCCGTCGACGCGCCGCCGATCAACGCGATGCCGGCCAGCGCCGCCGCATCCGGCACCTCGCCGAAGACCGCCCAGCCGAGCGCCAGCGCGGCCGGCAGTCGCGCGAAATCCATCGCCGCCATCGTCGAGAACCGCCCCAGCGCATAGCCGCGCGTCAACCCGATCTGGCTCAGCCACGCGCAGCCGCCGGTCGCCACCAGCCAGGGCAGCGCCGCCAGATCCGGCGTCGTCCAAGCGGCAGCGGCCCCCGGCACGGAAAGCGCCGTCGCCACCATCAGGAACATCAGCGCGATGCGTGCCGGTGGTTCGGTCTCGGCGAGTCGCTTGACCGACATCATCGCGACGCTGGTCAGCACCGCGTTGGCGAGCGCGGCCAGCGCCGGCAGGGCCGGCGTCGCCGCGAAGCCCGGGCGCAGCACCAGCATCGCGCCCGCGAAGCCGACGGCCAGCGCCGCGACGCGGGCGGCACCCAGCCGCTCGCCCAGCGCCAGCGCCGCCAGGACCGCCGCCCAGAGCGGCTGCGTGAAGCCGAGCGCCATCGCGTCGGCCAGCGGCATGCGCGCGGCGGCGTAGACGAAGCAAAGGAACCCGGCATAGCCGCAAGCCGCGCGCAGCGCGTGCCGGCCCAGGCGATGCGTGCGCAGCAGCGCGAAGCCATGGACGCCGATCGACGGCCCGAAGAAGGCGAGGGCGAAGGCGAAGCGGGCGAGCACCAGCACGGGCTCGGGCAGGTCGGCGGCCAGACGCTTGATGATCGATATGCCGACGACCAGGCTGATCGCGCTGACGATCATCCAGGCCGCGCCGCGCATGTCGCGGGCGCGGGCCTGCCACGCGTCGCCCTCCATCGCTGGTCCCCCCGACAGCCCTTGCCGTCGCGCTATGATCGCCTCGCGCGGCGGCGGAAGGGAAGGGCGATGGACGGCGATGCGAAAGACGAGCCGGCGGAGACGCCGTTCGAACTGCTTGGCGGCGCGGCGGCGCTGCGCGCGCTGGTCGACCGGTTCTATACGCTGATGGATGGCGACCCCGCCTATGCCGAGATCCGACGGCTGCATCCGCCGTCGCTCGAGTCGTCGGCCGACAAGCTTTTCTGCTTCCTGTCGGGATGGCTCGGCGGGCCGCCGCTCTACGCCGCGAAATACGGTCATCCCATGCTGCGCGCGCGCCATCTGCCCTATCCCATCGGCTCGCTGGAGCGCGACCAGTGGATGGCGTGCATGCGCCGCGCGATGGAGGACTGCGCCGTAGCGCCCGCCCTGGCGGCGGCGCTCGGCCGCGCCTTCGCCCGCACCGCCGACTGGATGCGCAACAAGCCAGGCGATCTGCCGAGCATGCCCGGGGCGTGAGACGGCCCGCGCGCGGCGCGGGAAAGCACAAAATTTTAAGCAATTGGCGCGGATAATCCGGCCATGACGTTTCCCGGAGCTGCCGCGTTGCGCCGGATTGCTGCACTGCCGCTGCAGGCGAAGCTTTTCTTCGTCGGTGCGGCGATGCTGGCGGCCACCTGCGCGCTGCTGACCGCCATCGCCGCCTGGGACATCGAGCGGCTGCTGGCCGAGAATCTCGCGCGCAAGGGCCTGTCGCATGCGGTGCTGCTGGACCGGCAGGGCGAGGTGCTGGCCGCCGCCGGCTGGAGCGTCGCCGCGCGTGGCGTTCCCGCGGCCGGCGGACCGGTCCTGGCGGAAGATGGCGCGCTGCTTCTCGCCTTCGCGATGCCGGTCGCGGCGGAGGGAGCGCCGATGGGCACGCTGCATTTCGGATTGTCGCTCGATCCGCTCCACCGGTTGCGCGACGAGGCCCTGTGGCGCGCCGGTCTCGCGGCGACGGCGGTGCTGGCGCTGATGCTGCTGGCGATGGCGTGGACGCATCGCCGCCTGATGGCGCCGCTCGGCGATCTGCGTCGCGCGAGCGAACGCATCCGCGCGGGGCTCTACGGCGTCGACCTGCCGCATGGCCGCGCCGACGATCTGGGCGCGCTGTGCGATTCGATGCGCGCCACGGGCGCCGAGATCGCCCGGCGGATCGCCGCGCTCGAGGAGATCCAGGACGAGCAGCGCGCGCTGCTCGCGCAGGCCCGCACTCGCGAAGGCGACCTGGCTGCGGCGAAGAACCGCGCCGAGGCCGCCAGCCGCGCCAAGGCCGAGTTCCTCGCGCGCATGAGCCACGAACTGCGCACGCCGCTCAACGCCATCATCGGCTTCGCCGAGGTGATCGCGACCACCGCCGCCAATCCCGCGCTGGCGGCGAAGCACGCGGAATACGCCCGCGACATCCATGCCAGCGGCAGCCATCTTCTGGAGATGATCGAGGCGATCCTCGAGCTGACCAATCTCGACACCGATCGCCGCGTCTTCGCCGCCGCGGACATCGACCTAGCGGCCGCGATCGACCAGGCGCGGCGCCTCGCCGCCGCGGACCTGGAAGCCCACGCGATCGCCGTCGAGGTCGACGTCGCCGGCGACGCCGTGTGCGTCGGCGACGCCACGGCGATCCGCCAGATCCTGGTCAACCTGCTCGGCAACGCCGCGCGCCACGCCCGGCCCGGTTCCGCCGTGCGGATCCGCGTCCGGGCGAGCTCGGCGCGCATCGCCTGCGCGATCGCGACGCAGGGACCGCACTATCCGCAGCATGTCCTGGCGGGGCTGGGCACCGCTTTCCTGCGCCCCGCGCAAGGCGATGGCTTCGTCAGCGCGCGCGAAGGCCTGGGGCTTGGGCTCGCGATCTGCCACGAACTGGCCCGCCGGCAGAGCGGGTCGCTGGCGCTGCGCAACCTTCCCGACGGGGCCGAGGCGATACTGGAACTGCCCCGTCGCGGCGCGGACGCGCGGCCGCTGCTGCAGGCCAGCTGAGCGGCGGGCGCATCCTGCGCCCGGCTGGACCGCGTCGCGACGCCAGGGCGCGTTTCGCTTTGGTGGCTGACCTCGTGCGGGAGCGCTGCACGTCCTGGCGTTTCCTCCCCCACGCGCTTCGCGCTTGGGGGAGGAGCAGATTTGCGCCTCGTGACCATGGCGCAGTGCCTTGCGATGACCGCGCATCTGGGCTGGTGCCACGCTCCCGGTCCTCGGCCAGAGCCTTCATGGGCTTGATCGCGCGGTTCTCGCGCACCAGGAAGGGGGCTGCCGCAGCGCGACGCCACGTGCCCTGTTCAACCGCTGCCACGATCCGGCGCCGCCGCGCCTTCGACAGAGCTGCGGCCATCCAAGCTGGTCTGCTGGACATCGTCGCCAGCCCAGTCTCATTTCGCGCCGCAAGGGAAAAGCTTTCCGATTCCGTGCCGCCGTAAACTGCTCTAGGACCGCGAGGATGACCGCACCCGATTTCCTCTTCGTCGGCACCTATGGCGAACCGGCTTCGGCGGGGCGTCGGGGGCGCGGCATCCACGCGCTGCGTTTCGACCGCGCGGCCATGCGCCTGGAGCCGGTCGCCCTCGCCACGGGGATCCGCAACCCCTCGTTCCTGATCTGCGACGCGGCGCGCGACGCGCTGTTCTGCGTGCAGGAGGTCGCCGATTTCGGCGGCGTGGCGAGCGGCGCGGTCGGCGCGTTGCGCATCGACCGCGCGAGCGGCGCGCTGTCGGCGCTGGGCGCGGCGCAGGCGAGCGGCGGGGCCGATCCGTGCCATCTCGTCCTCGCGCCCGACGGTCGCCATGTGCTGGTCGCCAATTACACCGGCGGCAGCATCGCGGTGCTGCCGGTCGGGGCCGATGGCGCCGTGTCGCCGGCCTGCGCGGTGGTCCGCCATGTCGGCTCAGGTCCGGATCCCGAACGCCAGGACGGGCCGCATGCGCATTGCGTCGCGCTCGATCCGAGCGGCCGCTTCGCGCTGGTCGCCGAACTTGGGCTCGACCGGATCATGGTCTACGGGTTCGACGCCGCTACCGGCCTGCTGGCGCCCAATCCGCGCCAGCCCTGGATCGCCGCAGCGCCGGCGGCCGGACCGCGCCAGGCGGTGTTCCATCCGGGCGGCCGCTTCGTCTATGCGGTCAACGAACTGGATTCGACCGTGAGCGCCTATGGTTTCGATCCGCAGGCCGGAACGCTCCGCGCGCTGCGCACGCTGCGCGCGCTGCCGGCAGGGTTCGCGGGC
>JBIKXN010000200.1:0-6683 GCA_044355765.1 Alphaproteobacteria bacterium | reverse complement strand
TCAAGCCGGTGATCGTCGACAACGAGGGCAAGGAACTGGCGGGGGCCTGCGAAGGCAATCTCTGCATCGCCGATTCCTGGCCCGGCCAGATGCGCACGGTCTTCGGCGACCACCAGCGCTTCATCGACACGTACTTCAAGACCTTCCCGGGCAAGTACTTCACCGGCGACGGCTGTCGGCGCGACGCGGACGGCTATTACTGGATCACCGGCCGCGTCGACGACGTCATCAACGTCTCGGGCCACCGCATCGGCACGGCCGAGGTCGAGTCGGCGCTGGTCGGCCACGCCAAGGTCGCCGAGTCCGCCGTCGTCGGCTACCCGCACGACATCAAGGGCCAGGGCATCTACGCCTATGTGACGCTCAAGGCGGGCGAGACGCCCAGCGACGAGCTGCGCAAGGAGCTGGTCGGGTGGGTGCGCAAGCAGATCGGCCCGATCGCCACGCCCGATCTTATCCAATGGGCGCCGGGCCTGCCCAAGACGCGCTCGGGCAAGATCATGCGCCGCATCCTGCGCAAGATCGCGGCCAACGAACACTCGGCGCTGGGCGACACCTCGACGCTGGCCGATCCCGGCGTCGTCGACGAGCTGGTGGCAAACCGCCTGAACAAGGGATGACGGCGAAGCCCCTCGGACGCGCGCGACCGCGATGAGCCCGAGGGGCTGCCTGTCGACATCCTTCGTGCTGCTGCTGGCGGCGTGGTCGCTGCTGGTCGGCGGCATCCTCGTCGCCGGCTGGCTCGGCGCGGAGATCCTGGATTTCGCCTTGCGCGTGCTGCTCGGCGGCGACGCCCAGGCCGCGCGGATCGCGGGCGGGCTGCTCGAGGCGCTGCGCGCGATCGGCTTCGGCATGATGGCCGCGATCTGGGCGATCGGCGCGGCGGTGCTCGCGGGGCTCTGGCTCGCCTTCCGCCGCGGCGCGGCGACGGACGAAACGCGGATGGCCGGCATGCGCCGCGGACGCGTGGTCGACATCGAGGTCGTCGAGATCGACGCGCGGCGCGACGCGCCCCGGATGAAGGACGTCACGCCGCCGCGCGACGGGCTGCCGCCGCCCGGCGACCAGCGCTGACCTGCGCCGGCGGCGCTCAGCCGCCGATCGCCGCGCGCAGGATCCGGGTCAGCGACGGCTTCTCGGCGAGGAAGGGCAGCGGCCGGCAGGCGGCGGTGGTGGCGAGCCCCAGCCGCGCGACGCGCGTCGCCGCGAACAGCCCCACGCCCAGCCGCGCCGACACCGTCCCCGCCACCTTGTGGCCGAGACTGCCGACGACGTCGGCGGTCACCTCGCCGAGCAGATCGGCGCCCGCCACGCTCGCCGCCTGCACGACGACCCGGCGCAGCAGCGCCAGCGCCGCCAGCCCGCCCGGACGGAAGCCGTAGATGGCGGCGATCTCGCGGATCATCCGCAGCGAGCGGGCGACCACGATCGCCGCGTCGAGCAGCGCGACGGGGCTCGCCGCCGCGCCCAGCGCGGTGTCGCGCGCCGCGCGGGAAACCGCGGCGAGCGCCGCGCGGTCGAGGTCGTTCAGGACCTCGCGCTCGAACAGGCCGAGCGCGTCGCGCGCGCCGTAGGCGTCGACCGTCATCGCCTGGAACCGCGCGAGCCCGGGCGCCGCGGCGGGAAGCCCCGACAACTGGCGCGCGATCGCGGCGAACCAGGGATCCAGCGCGCCGGCATGGCCGGCCTCGAGCAGCCGCGCCGCCTCTGCCTGCAGCGCATCGACGCGCGCGATGCGCCGATACTCGACGATCTCGTGGCGCGCCCACAGGGCGCACGCGACCAGCGTCGCGGCCAGGGTCGTTCCGGCGATCCAGCCCAGCCACGGCGCGATCGCGGCGGCCGCGGCGACGAACTGCGCCGCCTGCACGACGCCGAAGACCCCCAGCAGCGCCAGCGCCAGCCACACGAAGCGCCGACGCCAGGGGTCCGGACGCAGCGGCGGCGGCGCCTCGTCCGGAAGCGCCGGATCGGCACGCGGCGCGCGGGCGACGAATTCGGCCGGATCGTAGAGGCCGGGCGCGATCGTCGGCTTGTCGGGCGTGGTCATCGCAGCCTGTCGCCGACCAGATGGTCGAGCGCCTTGTCGAGGTTGACGTTGGGAAAGGGACGCGCGCGATGGCCGCGCAGGTCCGGCGGCGCGAACTGCGCGTAGACGAAGCCGCCTTCGGGCCAGTCGGCGGCGGCCGGCGCCTGCGGCGGCACATCGCTCGGCACGAGCATGCGCAGGACGCCGCCGGGGCCGCGCAGCACGCCGCGCAGCGCCGCGCGCTGCGCCCCGTCGCGGCGCATCCAGCCATCCTCCGTGGAGCGGATCGCGGCCAGCACCTCGAAGCGCAGACGGTCGCGCGCGATCGAGCCGGCCCAGGCGCTGCCCGCCAGCGCGTCGGCGAGCAGCGCACGCGCGTTGAGATACTGGCTGGTCGCGACATGGTCGATCTTGGTCGCCGCGACCAGCACGCGCGCGATCCGGCCGCGCAGCGCGTCGAGCCCCGGGATCCGGCGATAGCGGAAGGCGCGCAGCGACGCGGCCAGTGCCGCGCGCGCGTCCGCGAAGGCCTCGGGCCCGTTGGCCAGCGTGCCTGTCAGGTCGACCAGCACGATCTGACGGTCTATGCGCGCCAGATGGTCACGGCGGAACGGCAGGACGAACCCGTCGCGATAGGCGACGAAGCGCGCCGCCATCGCCCGGTACAACGGTCCGCCGGCGAGCGTCGCGGGCAACGGCGCGGGCGGCGGCGGCGCGGGCGCGGCCGGCGGCGCCAGCAGCGCCCCAGGCTGCAGAAAGCTGAGGCCCGCCGCGCGCAGATGCGACAGCGTCGCGGCATAGCCGCCGACCACCCGCGCGCAGGCGCCGGCGTCGTCCGCCGCCTCCAGCGCCTGGCCCAGCCAGACGCCCGCCGCCTCGCGCGCCGCGCCCCGATGCGCCTGCAGCCGGTCCAGCGCCGCGGCGCTCCAGGCGGCGTAGTCGAGGTCGAGCAGGTCGAGATCGAGCAGCCATTCGCCAGGATAGTCGACGATCTCGATCGCGACGCGGCGCGCGCCGGGTTCCTCGGCCACGAGCTCGAGCCGCAGCCCGCAGGGCGCGCGGGTCGGCTGCGGCCAAGCCGGCGGGTCCGATGTCAGGCCATCGAGATGGGCCGCGTAGGGGAACGGCGGCAGGTCGGGCAGTGGCTCGACCGACGCGCGCCAGCGCGCGGCGCCGAGCGCGGCCGCGAAGAGCGGCAGATCCGCGCGCCGCGATCCGCCATGGACCAGCGCATGCACCAGGCTGGTGGTGAACACGGTCTTGCCGGCGCCCGACAGCCCCGCGACGCCGATGCGCATCCGGTCGAGGCCCAGCGCCGCGCGCGCCAGGCGCCGCGCCGCGCCGGCGCGGGTGCGGGCCCAGTCGGCGGCCTGCCGCAGCGCTGCCGCGGCATCTTCCTGCATGGCGCCCCGGGCCGCCGGCCTTCAGCGCGCCGGGGGGTCGCGCGGATCGCGACGCAGCCCCTTGGCCTCGAGATTGGCGAGATACTCCGCCCAGATCCGGTCCTGGTTCTCGCCGAGGTCGCGCAGGTACTGCCAGGAGAAGATCCCGGTGTCGTGCAGGTCGTCGAAGCGGATGCGCACCGCATAGTTGCCGACCGGCTCGACCGCGAGGATGCCGACATGACGGCGTCCGGAGACGATCTGCTTCTGCGACGCGCCGTGCCCCTGCACCTCGGCCGACGGGCTCTCCACCCGCAGCAGCTCGGCGGGGTAAGAGAATCTCCGGCCGTCCTCGAAGGCGACTTCGAGCGTCTTCTCGGCCTTGCGCAGGCGGATCTCGAGCGGCCAATGCGCGGACGCGGCGGCGGTCATGCCGGCCGCGCCTCAGGCCGTCTCGTCGAGGCGGCGCGCCTCGTCGACGAGCATGATCGGAATGCCGTCGCGGATCGGAAAGGCGAGCCCGGCGGCGGCGCTCACCAATTCCTGGCGTTCGCGATCGTAGCGCAGCGCCTGCTTGGTCAGCGGGCAGACCAGCAGGTCGAGAAGCTTCGGGTCGATGCCGGCGTCGGCGGCGTCCATGGGCAAGCTCCGGTCAGTGCCGCGGGCGATCTTCGCCCTCGGCGCCACGCAGGGTGGCCATTTCCATCAGCGCCATGAGCATGCGCGCGCGCGCGGCCGGGTCCTCGGCCTCGAGCAGCGCCTGCTTCTCGTTGGCCGAGAACGGGCACACCATGGCCAGCGTGGTGATCAGGCGATCGTCCGGCGTCTCGGCGATCGTCTTCCAGTCGGCGTTGATGTCGTTGGCCTTGAAATACCGCTTGATGGTGCGCAGCATCTCGTCGCGGTCGAGCGCGCCTGGCTCGCGGTTGCCGAGATCGCCCAGCCAGCGGCCGTAGTCGACGCGCATGCGGCGATAGCCGCCGCGCGGCTCGATCTCCTCGCGGATCGTGAAACGGCACAGCCCCGACAATGTGATGAGGTAGCGGTAGCGGCCGCCCTCGTGCTCGGCGAAGGAAACGATGCGGCCGAGGCAGCCGATCGGATAGAGCGCCGCCGCGCCGTCGGTGCGCTCGCTGTCGGTCGGCTGGATCATGCCGATCGCGCGCAGCGGCGCGCCCAGCGCGTCGTCGATCATCGCGACATAGCGCGGCTCGAAGATGTTGAGCGGCAAACGGCCGCCGGGCAGAAGCAGGACGCCCGCGAGCGGAAAAACCGGGACGATCTCGGGCAGCGGCAGCGCCGGGCCTGCCCCCTCGTCGCGGCCGACGCCCATGTCCATGGTCACGCGAACATCAGCGAGGACAGGCGGCGGCGACCCGCCACCGTCAACGCGTGCGTGGGTCCGAGCGCCTCCCAGAACTTGATCAGCTGCTTGCGCGCGGCACCTTCGTTCCAGGCGCGGTCGCGCTTGAAGCTTTCCAGCAGCTGCTCCATGGCGGCCTCGTGCTGGCCGCCGCCGAACAGCGCGACGGCGAGGTCGAGGCGGGACTGATGGTCGGCCGGATCATGCGCGATCTTCTCGAGCAGCTGGGCGACCTGGCCGGCCGCCTGCTCGGCCTGGGCGGCGAGTTCGATGCGGGTGGCGAGCTGCTGCGCGTCGGCGGATTTGCGCGCCTCGTCGGGCAAGGCCTCGAGCAGCTGACGCGCGCGCACCAGATCGCCGCCATCGGCATGGCACCGCGCCAGCCCGATCGCGGCCGCGGCGTTGCCCGGTTCGTGGGCCAGGACCTGGCCGTAGATCGCGCTCGCCGTGCCGGCATCGCCGGCCTCGAGCGCAGCCTTGGCCTGCTCCAGCGCTTCCTGGACCGGGGACGGCGCGGGCGCGCCGCCCAGCTTCTTGACGAACTGGCGCACCTGGCTTTCGCTGAGCGCGCCAACGAAGGCGTCGACCGGACGACCACCCTTGAAGGCGTAGACCGCCGGGATCGACTGCACCCGCAACTGCTGGGCGAAATAGGGGTGCTGGTCGGTGTTGATCTTGACCAGCTTGACCGCGCCCTTGGCCTCGCGGACCACCTTCTCGATGATCGGGCCCAACTGCTTGCACGGCCCGCACCATGGCGCCCAGAAATCGACGATGACGGGCGTCTTGGCCGAGGCGGCGAGGACATCCTGCTCGAAGCTGTCGTCGGTGCCGTCCTTGATGAGATCGCTCGGCGTTGCGGCAGCGTTGCCGCCGATCAGCGTTTCCATGATGATCCTCGAAACCGTCCGGTTGCGTGCGGCCCGCCGCGGGGTCGCGGCGCGCGCCCCCCGGCGAACACGGCCATCAAATGGACCTTTCGGGGCGCGCTGGCAACCCCGCGCGGCCGGGCCGGACCAGGGATTTCGACCGCTTGCAATCCGATCGGCCCTGGCTATTATCCGGCCGCCTCGTGGGCAGCGGTTCGCCGCTCGCCCGCGGCATACCCCGGAATGGCGTCCGCGGGAGTAGCTCAGTGGTAGAGCATCACGTTGCCAACGTGAGGGTCGAGGGTTCGAACCCCTTCTCCCGCTCCATTCCGATCCCCCAGAACGAAGTCCACACCCGGCGCGGCCCGGCCTGACGGCCGGCGCAAGTCGCGCGCCTGCCGCGCGTCAGGGCGCGGCGAGGAAGACCTGCCCCGTGTCGATCTCGCCGACGACCTCGCGGCGCGAGCGGAACTCGATCTCCTGGACGCCGTAGCCGTAGCCCTTGAAGAAGTTCACGGCGTCCATCAGTTCGAGGTCCTGGCGCTGCCAGTAGCTCGGCTCGTACAGGAAGAAGATCTTCGGCCGGTGCCGTTCGATCGTCTCGCGCATGCCGAGCAACGCGTTGAACTCCTCGCCCTGCGCCACGAGCTTGATCAGGTCGATGCGCGGCAGCGGGTTCTGCGCCAGCCATTCGTCGAGCGCCACGACCGGCATCTGGACCGAGGGCGTGTCGCGGCCGACATTCGCCGCCACCAGGCTGGCATTGGCGAAATTGCCGATCGCCTCGTCGTGCAGGAAGAAAGTCCTGACTTCGCTGCGCGCTGCCACCGCCGCCTCGACGGTGGTCACCCAGTCGATGCCGTTGAGCGCCAGGTTCCGGCGCAGCCGGCCCATCGGATGGGCATCGGGCTCGAACACGACCACGTGGCCGGTCGCGCCGACGCGGTTGGCCATGATCACGGCATGCATGCCGACATTGGCGCCGATGTCGATCGCCACCTGGCCCGGGCGCAGCATGCGGTTGATCAGCTTCGATACTT
>JBIKXN010000004.1:0-21634 GCA_044355765.1 Alphaproteobacteria bacterium | reverse complement strand
CTTGTAGCGGGCGACCACGTCGCCCAGCGTGTAGTTGCGCACATGGCCCATATGGATGCGCCCCGACGGATAGGGGAACATCTCCAGCACGTAGTATTTGGGCTTCGTGCCGCCGCTGTCGGAAGCGGCGAAGCAATCCGCCGCCTCCCAGGCCGCCTGCCACCTCGCCTCGGAGTCCTTCACGTTGTAGCGCGCCATCGTCGTCTCTCTGCCATCGGTTCCGCGGCAAGCTTTAGGCCAAAGGCCGGGCCTTGGCAAAGCGCCCGCCGGGCGGCGATCAGCCCGCGTCGAGCGCGCGCTGATGCTCGAGCCGCCGCCGGACGATGTCCTCGTCGACCCCTAGCCCCTCGAGCACCCGGCCGGCAAGCTGCAGGCTGGCCTCCACCGTCTCGGGAACCGCCGAGGAGGCACCGGCGGCGATCAGCAGCCGCGCATGCGCGCTGTCGCGGGCGCGGACATAGATCGGCACGCTCGACCAGCGCAGCCGGATCCCGCGCACGATGCGCTCCGCGGCGGCGAAATCGTCCATCGTGATGACGACGCCCGCGGCGGCCGCGACATGGGCGCGCTCCAGCATGTCGAGGCGCGAGGCGTCGCCGAAGAACACCGGCAGGCCGTCGGCGCGGCCGCGCGCGACCGTCCCGGGATCGGGATCGACGGCGACGAAGGGCACCGCCTCGGCCTGCAGCGCCGCCGCCAGCATCCGGCCGACGCGGCCGAAGCCGGCGACGACGACATGGCCATCGAGCGGTTCGATCGGTTCGACCGCTGCCGCCGCGCTCGCGCTGCGCTCGAGCCCCGCCGCCGCGCGCCTGGCGAGGGCGGCCACCGGGGGCGTGGCCAGCATCGAGAGCCCGGCGACGATCAGCATGAACTGGCCCGCCGCGTCCTGCACCAGCCCGAGCGTCAGGGCCATGCCGACCACGATGAAGGCGAACTCTCCCGCCTGGCCCAGCAGCAGGCCGGCCTCGATCGCGGTATGGCGCGGCAGCCCGAAGGCGCGGCAGAGCGCGGCGACGATGGCCGCCTTGAGCGCGATCAGCCCCACGACCGACGCGATCAAGCGCACCGGCATCTCGGCCACCAGCCGCCAGTCGATGCCCATGCCGACGGAGACGAAGAACAACCCCAGCATCAGGCCCTTGAAGGGTTCGAGATCGACTTCGATCTCGTGCCGGTACTCGGTCTCGGCGAGCAGCAACCCGGCGAGGAAGGCGCCCAGCGCCATCGACAGGCCGGCGGCGGCGGTCATCAGCGCGGTGCCGAGCGCCACCAGCAGGATCGCCGCCATGAACATCTCGCGGCTGCGTGCCTGGGCGACGAGATGCAGCACCGGCCGCAGCACCAGCCGGCCCAGCGCGTAGATCGCGCCGATCGCCAGCGCCGCCTTGGCGAGCGCGGCGGCGACTTCGGCGGCGACGCCTCCGCCGGGCTGCGCGGCCAGCATGCCGACCAGCAGCATGATCGGCACCACCGCCAGATCCTGCAGCAGCAGGATCGAAAAGCTGGTGCGGCCGAGCGGCGTGGCGAGCCTGCGCGACTGGACGAGGATCTGCATCGCGATCGCGGTCGAGGACAGCGCCAGCGCCGCGCCGAAGACGGTCGCCGCCGGCACCGGGTTTCCGAAGGCCAGCGCGATCGCCGCGATGGCGGCCGCGGTGACGCAGACCTGCAGCCCGCCCAGGCCGAAGACCAGGCGGCGCATCGCCCACAGCCGGTCGAGCGACAATTCGAGGCCGATGGTGAAGAGCAGGAAGATGATGCCGAGCTCGGCCAGCGTGCGCACGCCCTCGAGGTCGGAAATGACGAGATGCGACAGCAGCGGCATGTCGGCCGCCCACAGCCCCAGACCGAAAGGCCCGATCGCGCCGCCTACGGCGAGATAGCCGAGCACGGGGTTGACCCGCAGGCGCAGAGCCACCGGCAGCACCAGCCCCGCCGCGGCGAGGAAGATCAGGATCTCGCGCAGATATGGAAGACCGTGGTGGGCTTGCATGCGGCGCCTCGCCGTGTCGAGCGCGCCGACGCTGACGCGCGATCCATGTTGCCCGAGACCGGGCGGTGGGCAAAGCGCCGGCGCGCCGCCGCCGTCGCGTTCAGGAAAAATTCACCCCTCCGCGCCATGCTCGGAGCATGACCATCGTCAATCCGCTCGGGCGCGCCGTGGCGCCGGAAATCCGCGATGCGATCCAGGGTGCCGCGAAGCGCACCGGGATCTCCTTCGATTTCCTCGTGCGTCAAGCCGAGATCGAGAGCGGTCTCGATCCACGCGCCAAGGCCAGATCGTCCTCGGCGACGGGTCTGTTCCAGTTCATCGAGAGCACCTGGCTCGGCATGGTGCGCCAGCATGGTGCGAAATACGGGCTCGGCGACGCGGCGAAGGCGATCTCCTCCGGGCCCAACGGCGCGCCGCAGGTGGCCGACCCGGCGGCGCGCGCGCGCATCCTCGAGCTGCGCAAGAACCCCCAGCTGTCGGCGGCGATGGCCGCCGAATACACCCGCGCCAACCAGGATCAGCTGCGCACGACGCTGCGGCGCGAACCGAACGCGACCGAACTCTACATGGCGCATTTCCTCGGCCCGCAGGGTGCAGGCCGCTTCCTGCGCGCCCATGCCGAGAACGGCGCCGCGATCGCCGCCGAGCTGATGCCCGATGCCGCCGGACCCAATCGCCGGGTGTTCTTCGCCGCCGATGGCCGCGCGCGCAGCGTCGACGAGGTGATGCAACGCTTCGCCCAGCGTTTCGAGGGCACGCAGACCGGCGCGCCGCCATCGGCCGACATCGTCCGCGCCGTGGCACGCACGGAGCGCACGCAGCCCCGCGGCCAGGCGCGCGGCCAGGAGGTGCTGTCCGCCGCCGCGCAGACCCGCGTCCAGGTGCTGCAGGGTCTGTCCGCGCGTGGCGTGGCTCCGGTCACCGTCGCCGCGCTGGCCGCGCTCGACGACAGCCAGGGCCGCACGGTCGCCGGACGCCTCGCCAAGCAAGGACTGCCCTGAACGCCGCCGAAGATCGCCCCGGCCGGGCAGCGCCGCGCGGCACGCTCGGGGCATTCGCGGCCGCCGCGCGTCAGATCGCCGACCGGTCGATGCGTCGGCTTCTGCTGGCGTCGCTGGCGCTGGCCGTCGCGTGCTTCGCCGCGCTGCTCGCGGGGCTCTGGTTTGCGTTGCCGCGGCTGGAGGCCCTGGTTGCCGCCGCCGCCCCCGCCTGGATCGCCGGCATCGTCGGGATCGTCGCCGCGGCCGGCGCCGTGCTGCTCTCGGTCGTCCTGTTCCCCGCCGCCGTCACAGCGATCCAGTCGGCGTTCTTCGTCGAACCGGCCTGCGATGCGGTCGAGCGACGCCACTATCCCGGCCTGCCGCCGCCCCGCGCGGCGGGGGTCGGCGAGCAGGCGCGCATCGCCGCCGCCCATCTCGGCGTGGCGGTCGGTCTCAACCTGCTGGCGTTGCCGCTCTATTTCGTGCCGGTCCTGAACGTCGCCACGTTCCTGGCGCTGAACGGGTTCCTGCTCGCCCGCGAGCATGTCCTGGCGGTGGCTATCCGGCGCATGGACCGCCCCGCCGCCATCGCGCTTTGGCGCGCCCGCCGTCTGCGTTTCTGGGCCGCCGGGGCCGGCATGGCGCTGATCATGGCGATCCCGCTTGTCAATCTCGCGGGCGCCTTGTTCTGCGCCGCGACGATGACCCATATGGTCGCGCAGGCGCGGCGCGACCCGTCCTGACCGCGTTTTTCGCGTTGCCCCCGGACGGCGGCTTCGCCAATGTGCCCCCATGCAAGTCAGGAGATCTCCCATGTTCCGCCGCAAGAAGGACAACGAGGACGATATGCGCCCGCTGGCTCCCGAAGCGCCCCAGATCGCGGCCGACCCGCGTTCGGTCGCGCGGCCGAACCCTCCCACGGTGCAGGCCGCCGTGATGCCGGCCATGACCCCGCGCACCGCCCCGACCGGCGCCGTCCAGGCCCCGGTCGTCGCCGCCGCGCGGCCGGCCAGCGCCGGAACCGCGCTCGCGGCGCGCCCGATGCCGGCAGCCGACGCGGAGGCCAAGAAACTGATCGTCGGCCGCGACATCGTCCTGTCCGGCAAGATCACCTCCTGCGACCGGCTGCTCGTCGAGGGGCGCGTCGAGGCGGACCTCTCCGAGACACGCTCGATGGAGATCTCTCCCAACGGGATCTTCAAGGGTACGGCCGAGATCGACACGGCCGAGATCGCCGGCCGTTTCGAAGGCTCGATCACCGTGCGCCAGCGCCTGCTGATCCGCGCCAGCGGCAAGGTGATCGGCACGATCCGCTACGGCACGGTCGAGATCGAGGCCGGCGGAGAGATCGCGGGCGACGTCCAGGTCTCGGGAACGCGCGGCGAGTGAGACTGCCGCCGCTTCCGCGGCCGCTGCGCGGTGCCGTGCTGGCGGCTGCGGCCGCCGGTCTCGCCGCCTGCAGCATCCCCGGCGCGTTCGGCGAGCGCGCGGGCGGCGCGCCGTCGAGCGAACGCGCGAGCAGGCCGCCGGCGGAGGTGCCGGTGGAGCGCGACGTCGACCGTCTGATCGGGATGACCCGCGAGGCCGTGCTCGCCATGCTCGGTCCATCCACCTTCACGCGACGCGACGGGCCTGCAGAGATCTGGCGCTACGCGACCGACGACTGCTTCCTGACGCTGTTCCTGCATCGCGGCGACCAGCCGCGCGGGGCCAGCCCGACCGTCCAGCACGTCGACGCCAACCCGCGCTCGCGCGCCGCCGCGGCCTGGGTCAACGCCCGTTCCTGCTACGGCCAGCTTCTGCAGGCTCGCGGCATCCCCCTCGTCACGAGCCGGGCGAAGCTGCCTGCCGGAGGCGAACCGGGTTAGGCTTCGAGCTGGATCGGATCTCTTCCCCGATTTCTGCAGGACGCTGCCGGAGACCAATGCCATGACGCTCGTCTACGGAGAATTCGACCAGGCGGGGCTCGACGCCGCCTACAACAACTCGGCCCATGTCGGCGTCGCCAGGCGCGAGGCCTATGTCGGCGCCTGGGTTACGCGCAGCGCCGCGCTGCGCAGGGAACTGCCCCACCAGCACAGCATCTCCTACGGCGACGGCGCGCGCGAGGTGCTGGATTTCGTGCCCTGCGGCCGTCCGGGCGCGCCGACCTTCGCCTATATCCATGGCGGCTACTGGCAGATGAACGACAAGGAGAGTTCCTTCCATGTCGCCGGCGGCGTGCTGCCGCATGGAATGAACTTCGCCAATCTCGACTACACGCTCGCCCCGGCGAAGACGATGACGGAGATCTGCGCCGAGATCCGCCGCGCGATCGACTGGCTGCTCGCCAATCTCGGGCGCCTGGGCGGCGATCCCAACCGCCTCTATGTCGGCGGCCATTCCGCGGGGGGCCATCTGACCGCGATCGCGATGGGCAATCCGCGCGTGGCAGGCGGTCTTGCCATCAGCGGCCTGTTCGATCTCGAGCCGATCCGGCTGTCCTATCTCAACGCGGCGATCGGCATGGACGTGCTCGAGGCGCGCCGGAATTCGCCCATCCATGCGCTGCCGCGACAGGCCGGGCGGCTGCTGGTGACCGCGGGCGGCGGCGAGCTGCCGGAGTTGCAGCGCCAGTCGGTGGAGTACTACGCGGCATGGCGTGCGGCCGGGCTCGACGGGGCCTTCGTGCCGCTGCCCGGCCATGACCATTTCTCGCTGATCGACGAGATCGCTCGCCCGGAAGGCACGCTCGCGCGGGCGCTGGCGCGGCTGGTCGCCCGCTGACGCCCGCCCGCTACGGCGCGGCCGCACCCATCCTGCGGTAACCGAGCGCTTCGGCGACATCGGCCCGCGCCAGCACCTGCCGCCCGCCCAGATCGGCCAGCGTGCGCGCCACCCGCAGGACGCGGGCATGGCTGCGCGCCGACAGCTTCATGCGGGTGCTCGCCTCGGCGAGCAGCTTGCGCGCCGCCGGCTCGAGCGGGGCGGCGGTCTCGAGGATCCGGCCGTCGAGTTCGGCGTTGCTCCGCGGCCCGGCCGTGCCCAGCCCGAGCGCGGCGCGGCGCGCCGTCGCCGCCGCGCGCGCAGCCGCCACGCGGCGCGCGACATCGGCGCTGGCCTCGGCCGGGGGCGGCGCGGCCAGCACGTCGTGCGGCACGGGGCCGAGCTCCAGGCGCATGTCGATGCGATCGAGCAACGGACCCGATAGCCGCGCGAGATAGTCGCGACCGCAGCGCGGCGCGCGGCCGCAGCTGCGGTCGGGATCGGCAAGATGGCCGCAGCGGCAGGGATTGCATGCCGCGATCAGCTGGACGCGCGCGGGATAGCTGATATGGGCGTTGGCGCGCGCCACGACCGCGCGGCCGCTTTCCAGCGGCTGGCGCAGCGCCTCGAGCGCGCCGCGCTGGAATTCCGGCAGCTCGTCGAGAAACAGGACACCGCCATGCGCCAGGCTGACCTCGCCGGGACGCGCGCGCGTGCCGCCACCGATCAGCGCCGCGACGCTCGCGGAATGATGGGGGTCGCGGAAGGGGCGCTCGGTGACGACGCTGCCGTCCTGCAGCAGACCGGCGACCGAATGCAGCATCGAGATCTCAAGCGCCTCTGCGGCGTCGAGCGGCGGCAGCAGCCCGGGCATGCGGCGCGCGAGCATCGACTTGCCGGCGCCGGGCGGCCCCACGAAGAGCAGGTTGTGACCGCCGGCCGCCGCGACCTCGAGCGCGCGGCGGGCGCTTTCCTGGCCCTTCACGTCGGCGAGGTCCGGCATGGCGGCGCCGCGTTCGGCCACGCGCGCCTGTGGCGGCGCCAGGACCTGCGCGCCCTTGAAGTGGTTCACGACCGAGACCAGCGCCGGGGCGGCGACGATGTCGGCGGCGCCCGACCACGCTGCCTCGCCGCCGCACGCGGCGGGACAGATCAGGCCGCGTCCCTGGCGGGCGGCGGCGACCGCCGCCGGCAGGACGCCAGCCACCGCGCGCAGCCGCCCGTCGAGCGACAATTCGCCCAGCGCCACGAATCCGGCGAGCTGGTCGGGCGGAAAGATCCCCATCGCGGTCATCAGCGCGAGTGCGATCGGCAGATCGTAATGGCTGCCCTCCTTGTGCAGATCGGCCGGCGACAGGTTGACGGTGATGCGCCGGACGGGCAGGGCGAGGCCGATCGCAGCGAGGGAGGCGCGCACGCGCTCGCGGCTTTCGGCGATGGTCTTGTCGGGAAGGCCCACCAGCACGAACGCGCCGACCCCGCCGCCGAGATGGACCTGGACGTCGACATCGACGATGTCGATGCCGAGGAACGCGACCGTGCTCATGCGCGACTGCATGCGTTGCCCGCCTCCGCTGCCGGGCCCGCAGCAAAGCGCGGCGCGCCGCCGCGCGGCGAGCATGCGAAGGACTCGGACTGGCGACCGCGCGGATTAGCCTGCCGAGCCTAGTCCGTCCGGCACCGGCAAGGCCGGGTTCGGAGGGCCGGGCGGGGAAGGCGAAGTATTCGACCTGCTTGACCCGCGTCGGCATTGGACTGCAGGGCTGGACCGATGCCGCGCCCGAAACCCGGATCGCCAGCAACGCTGCGAGAGATCAGGCGCGCGACGCCTGGCCGAAATCCAGGATCCGGACAACCGGGTCCGGGCGTCGATGCCGCGTCTCAGCCCGCCAGCGCGCGCTCCAGGAAATCGAGCCGGTCCTGGCCCCAGAACAACTCGTCCCGATAGACATAGGTGGGCGCGCCGAAGACCTGGCGCTCGATCGCTTCCTGCGTGTAGGCCTCGTAGGCGGCCTTCGTCTCGGGCGCCTGCGCCGCCTCCCACAGTTTGGTCGGGTTGCGCCCGTGCTCGGCGGCGATCGCCTTGAGCGTCTCGGGATCGGAGATGTCGCGCTCCTCTTCCCAGACCGCCTTGCCGAGAAACCCCGTCAGCGCCAGCGCGTTGAGGTCCTTCAGATCGGCGGCGACGATCAGCCGCGCGGCCATCTCGGTCGGCACCCGGGAATGCTTCGGCTCCAGATTGATCGGGATGCCGAGATGCTCGCGCCAGCGCTTGAGTTCGGTCATCCGATACATCTGGCGCTGCCTGGGCCGCTGCGGCAGCGGCAACCCGCCCGAGGCGGCGAACACGCGGGCCATGTCCGTCGGCTTGACGGCGACATGGGCGCCCGCCTGCCGCGCGATCGCGACGAAGCGTGCATGGCCCAGATAGGTCCACGGGCTGTTGACGGCGAAGTAGTAGTCGATCGTCTTCGTCATGACCGGTTTCCGCGAGGAGACGTCGTGGGATTGCGGGATCGCGTCGTCCGGGCTCAGAGCGCCGGGCGTCGTTCGCGCCAGGGCGTGGCGCGTTCGTAGGCGTGGCCGACGCGCAGGACCTTGGCGTCGTCGAAGGGACGGCCGGCGATCTGGATGCTCAGCGGCAGCCCGGATCCGGTGAAGCCCGCGCAGACGCTGAGCGCCGGCGCGCCTGTCAGGCTGAACGGCGTCATCACCAGCCGACCGCGGGTCGAGAAATAGGGCGGTCCGCTCATCGAATCGATCGGCGGCGCGGCGCCGAGCGAGCAGGCGCTGACCAGCGCGTCGACCCCGTCGGTCGCGGCCATGTAGGCGTCGCAGAGCTGTCGGCGCCAGCGCTGCGCGTGGATCACGTCGGCGCCGCCGATCGCGCGCGCGGCGGAAAGCCGCGTGCGCGTGATCTCGGCATAGAGTTCGGGTCGCGTGTCGAGATCGCGCTCGTGGATCGACAGTGCCTCGACGTAGAGCAGCACGCGCACGCAGGCGTCCCAGTCGCCATGCGGCGGCAGTTTGATCGTGACCAGCTTCGCGCCGAGCCGCCGCAGTGTCTTCAGCGCCGCGTCGATCGCGGCGACCGCCTCGGGATCGCCTTCGATGTCGCGCTCGTGGAAATGCCGCACCACGCCGATGCGCATGCCCTCGATGCCGCCGGAGAGACCGCGCGTGAAGCTGGCGATGCGCGACGTCGCCTCCGCCGGGTCGGCGCCGTCCGGACCGGCGATCGCGTCCATCGTCAGCGCGCAATCCTCCACCGTCCAGGCCATCGGACCGCAATGGTCGAGGCTGAAGGCGAGCGGCACGACGCCTGTGCGCGGCACGACGCCGTAGGTCGGCTTGAACCCGGCGATGCCGCAGAAAGCCGACGGACCGCGGATCGATCCCGACGTGTCCGACCCCATCGCCAGCGGCACCAGACCGCCGGCCACCGCGGCGGCCGATCCGCTCGACGAACCGCCGGTGAAGCGCTCCGTGTCCCAGGGATTGCGGGCGGGCGGGAAGGGAAGGTCGTAGGCGGGACCGCCGGTCGCGAATTCATGCGTGGCGAGCTTGCCCATGAGCACCGCGCCGGCGGCGTTCAGCCTCGCCGCGACGGTCGAGTCGCGCCTGGGCACGTTGTCGAGCAGCAGGCGCGAATGCGCGGTCGTGCGGATTCCCGCGGTGGCGTAGATGTCCTTGAGCGCGTAGGGCACGCCGTGCAGCGGTCCGATGCGCTTGCCGCGCCTGATCGCCGCGTCGGCCGCGCGGGCCGCCGCGCGGGCGCGCGCGGCGGTCAGCAGGACGAAGCTGTGCAGCCGGCCATCGAGCGCGGCGATGCGCTCCAGCGACTGTTCGACCAGTGCCGATGCGCTGATGCGGCCGGCGGCGAGCGCGCGGCTCGCGGCAGCGATGGTGGGCAGGGCGGCGCTCATGACCGCGCCCTCCGTCTGGCAGGAGCCGCGGCCGGCGTCGCGCGGCGCGGCACGAAGAGCATCTCGGGCTCCGCCGCATAGTCGTAGCCGCGCGGGATCCGCGCGATCAGTTCGCGCATCGCCGTCGTGGCGTCGGCCGTCAGCTCTGCCTGGCGCTTCGCATCGATCGCCGGTTTCGCCTGTCCCTTGGTTTTCATCGCATGTCTCCCGCGGTTGTGCCGGAATCAGCCGGCACCGAAGAATTCGGTCATGAACGCGCTTGCCTTGAGACCGGTGCCGGTCAGAAGGACGATGGTGGTCTCGCCGGGGCTTATGCGCCCGGCCGCGATCAGACGCGAGGCTGCCGCGGCGGCGCCCGCGCAGGTCGGCTCGACATAGAGCCCGATCGCGGCGAGCCGACGCAGCGCTGCGCGGATCTCGTCCTCGCTCACCGCGATCGTGGCCCCGCCGGAGCGGCGGATCGCATCGAGCACCGGTTTCAGCCGCACCGGACGCTTGATCGCCGTGCCTTCGGCGATCGTCGGCTGCCAGTCGCGCGGTTGCAGCGTGTCGGCGCCTGCCTCGAAACAGGCATGGATGGGCGCGACATTCTCCGGCTGGACGCAGAAGAGCCGCGGCAGGCGGTCGATCTGGCCGGCGGCGCGGAGCTCGGAGAAGCCGATATCGCAGCCGAGCACGTTCGATCCCGCGCCGCAGGGGATGATCACGTTGTCGGGCGCGCGGAAGCCCAGATCCTCCCACAGCTCGTAGGCCAGCAGCTTGGTGCCCTGCAGGAAGAAGGCCTGCCAGTTGTGGCTGGCATAGAAGCGCGTCGCGGACTGGCGGATCGCCTCGTTCTCGGATTCCTCGCGCGGGCCGGGGACCAGCTGGACCTCGGCGCCGAAGGCGCGCATCTGCGCGACCTTGGCGGGCTGGGTCGTGGCGGGGCAGAGGATCCGGACCTTCATGCCGGCCGCCGCGCCGAAGGCGGCGATGGCCGCGCCGCCATTGCCCGAGCTGTCCTCGAGGATCGCCGGGATCCCGGCCTGGCGCAGATAGGAGACCATGACCGCGGCGCCGCGATCCTTGAAGCTCGCCGTGGGCGCGAACCATTCGAGCTTGAAGCGCAGGCCCATCCCGTCCCAGTCGCGCGCGATCAGGGGCGTGCAGCCTTCACCGAGGCTGACCGGCGCGATCGCCATCGGCAGCGCGGCACGGTACCGCCAGATCGAGCGCTCGCGGCTCTCGATATCCGCGCGCCCGATGCCGGCAAGCGCCGTGACCATCAGGGGGCGGCCGGCATCGGATCGCCAGCGCGGCACGTCGAGCGGGTAGGTCGTTCCGTCGACGGGATCGACATAGCTGGGTGCTGTCATGCCTTGAACTCCGGTCAGGCGGCGACGCCGAGGCCGTCGCGCGAGACGCGCCGCGCGACCTCGTCGAGCGCGCCGGCGAAGATGTCGAACATCTCGTCGATCTCGGCCTCGGAGATGATCAGGGGCGGCGAGAAGCACATCGCGTCGGTCGCGCCGGTCGCGCGGATGATCAGGCCGCGCTCCTGGCAGACGCGTCGCAGCGTCTCCTTGACGATCGGCGCGAAACGCTCCTTCGTCGTCCTGTCGGCGGCCAGTTCGACCGCGCCGATCAGCCCAACGCCGCGCGTCGTGCCCACCAGCGGATGATCGGCGAAGCCGTGCAGCCGCGCCAGGAAGCGCTGCGATACCTGCCGCACATGGCTCAGCATGTCGCGCTCGTGCATCAGGTCGACGACCTTGCTCGCGACCGCGACGGCCACCGGATGGGCCGAGGTGGTGAAGGCCTGGGCGAACATGCCGATGCGCCGGCTCTGCTCGACCATCGCGCGGTAGATCTTCTCGCCGATCATCACGCCGGCGATCGGCTGGTAGGCGGAGGCGAGGCCCTTGGCCATGGTCATGAGATCGGGCGAGATGCCGTAGGTGTCCGAGCCGAACATGTTCCCGGTGCGCCCGAAGCCGCAGATCACCTCGTCGGCGATCATCAGCACGTCGTGCCTGCGCAGCACGGCCTGGATCTTCTCGAAATAGCCGCGCGGCGGCACGACGACGCCGGCGGCTCCCATCACCGGCTCGGCGATGAAGGCAGCCACCGTGTCCGGTCCCTCGACCTGGATCAGCCGGTCGAGCTGGTCGGCGAGGCGCTGCGAGAACTGCTCCTCGCTCTCGCCCGGTTCGGCCTCGCGCCAGTGGTGCGGGAAGCCGACATGCAGGAAGCCCGGCAGCGGCAGGTCGAAATCCGTATGCATGACCGGCACGCCGGTCAGCGACGCCGAGGCCAGCGTCAGGCCGTGGAAGCCGAAGCGCCGGGCGATGAACTTCTTCTTCTTCGGCCGGCCGATGGCGTTGTTGTAGTAGCGCACCAGCTTGACGATCGTGTCGTTCGCCTCGCTGCCGGAATTCGTGAAATAGACATGGCTCATCGGCGCGGGCGCGATCGCCTTGAGCTTTTCGGCCAGCTCGCCAGCCTGCGTCGTCGTCTTGTCGAAGAGCGTGTGGTAATAGGGCATCCGCCGCAGCTGGCCGATGGCGGCCTCGACGATCGCCTCCTCGCTGAAGCCGAACGAGGCGCACCACATGCCGGCGATGCCCTCGATATAGGCCTTCCCGTCCTCGTCGAAGACGCGCACGCCCTTGCCCGAGGCGATCACCAGCGGCGGCGTCTCCTCGAGCGCGGCGAGATTGCCGTAGCCGTGGATCAGGCTGGCGGCGGCGCGTGCCCCCGTCGAATTCTTCCGCACCGGCATTCCTTCGGCCCCCCCTGGAACGAGCCCGTCAGTTCAGACCATCCGCATGCCTCTCGTCGAGCCTGTTCGCGCAGGCTTGCCCCGAGGCCGACCCCTCGGCGAGACTGAGGGCCACCGTCGCGATTGGGGGAGCACGATGATCCACGAACTGCGCATCTATCACTGCGTGCCCGGGCGCCTGCCGAACCTGCTGAAGCGTTTCGAGACGATCACGCTCGAGCTGTGGAAGAAGCACGGCATCCGCCAGGCCGGGTTCTGGACGGTGATGATCGGTCCGTCGAATCTCGATCTCTACTACCTCCTCGAGTGGGAGTCGCTGGCCGAGCGCGAGCGCAAATGGGCCGCCTTCGCCGGAGATCCGGACTGGATCGCCAGGCGGGCCGAGACCGAGCGCGACGGTCCGATCGTCGCATCGCTGGAGAACTACATCCTGCAGCCGACGTCCTTCTCGTCGGTCAAGTAAGGCGTGGAAGGAGACAGATCAGATGGCCACAGCCGCGTCCCGCCCGCTCGTCTATGTAGCCGATTCGCCGGCCAGCGGTCCGACCCATGAGATCTCCCGCGCACGTGTCAGGGCCGCAGCGCGGCGGCATCCCGGCCTGTTCGAGCGCGTGCGCTTCGCATTCGGGCTGAAATCCGCGGATCTCGCGAAGGCCGAGATCGTGCTGGGCGTCGCCTTCGACGCCAAGACGCTGCGCGCCGATGCGCCGCGGCTGAAATGGATTCAGTCGATCAATGCCGGCGTCGAAAAGCTGGCCGGAAAGCTCGACCGCGGCATCGCGCTCGCCAACGCCTCGGGCCTGCACGGCCCCAAGGGCGGCGAGTTCGGCCTGACCGGGATGCTGTTGCTGAACCACGGCATCCAGCGCTTCGTGGGCAGCCAGAAGCGACGTGCCTGGGAGCCGCTCTTCACGACGCCGATCGAGGGCAAAACGGTGGTCATCGCCGGCACCGGCGCGCTCGGGCAGTCGGTGGCGCGGCAGGCCAAGCGCCACGGCATGCGCACGATCGGCATCAACACCAGCGGCAAGCGCGTCGCGGGCTTCGACGCCGTGGTGCGGTCGACGGGGATGGCGCGCGTCCTGCCCCGCGCCGATTTCCTGGTCGTCACCCTGCCGATCACGCCGGCGACCGAGAACCTGATCGATCGCGCCGCCATCGCTCTGCTGCCGCCGCATTGCGGCATCGTCAATCTGGGGCGCGCGCGGGTGATGGACTACGACGCGATGGTCGAGCGCTTGCGCGCAGGCACGCTGGCCGGCGCGGTGCTCGACGTCTTCAATCCCGAACCGCTGCCCGCGGACTCGCCGCTCTGGGACGTGCCCAACCTGATCGTCAGCCCGCATTCCGGGGTCGACGACGGCGCGGTCTACGTCGATCGCGGCCTCGACATCTTCGCCGAGAATCTCCGCCGCTATCTTGCCGGCCGCAAGCTGCGCAACCTCGTCGATCTCGACCGCGGCTATTGAGGCGGCAGGCTGACGGCGAGCAGTTCGAGGTCCGGCGAGACCGCCGTCAGCGCATGCGCGAGGCCGGCGGGCACGGTGAAGCTGTCGCCGGCCGCGAGCGTCCGGGACGGGTGGCCCTCGGCATCGAGCGTCGCCGCGCCGGCGAGGAGGAACATGAACTGGAACTCGCCGCCATGGGTCCAGCGCGGCGTCGCGGCCGCCCCGCGTGCGCGGATGGCGCGGGCATCCGCGAGACCGGCGGTGGCGGCGGACATGCCGGTGTCGCGCGTCTCGAAGCCGGGAAACCGCCAGGGCCGCCACGGCGCCTTCGCCGCTTCGTGACGAAGGAAGACCTGCCCTTCGAAGCGCCGCGTCGGGTCGAGCCGCGCGTTGGGCAGATCGATCGACGGATCGGCGAGCGTCTCGTGCAGCGCCGGGCAGCCGATCTCGATCACCTCGAGCCCGGGCGAGCTTTCGAGCACGCGATGGCGGATGCGCGGCGGCTGCAGGACGCAATCGCCCGCCCGCATGACGAAATCGGCGCCCTGGTCCTCGTAGACGACGCGCACCCAGCCGGCGCGGCAATAGATCATCTGGAAGCGGACCTTGTGGAAGTGCACGTAGTCCGGGACCGGGCCGCCGTCGGGAATGACGATATGCGAGGCGATGAAGCGCCCGCCGAGCCGCCCCGGGATCAGGTCGCGATAGCGCATGCCCGCGCGTCCCGTGCCCCACGCCGCACCGTCGCCGCCGTGTACGACGACCAGCGCCGGCGCCAGCGCCGGCACCGCCACCGGCGGGTCGGCGGGCACGACCAGGATGCGCGTGCCGTTCGGCGCTGCGAGCTGCTCCGCCGGCGCCTCGCCCACGACCGCGAGGCGCAGCGTCCCGGCATGCGTGCCGCCGCGCTCCAGGCGCAGGCGCACGCCATGCCCGGCGATCACGGCCGTCTCAGGCGCGTCGGCGGGAAAGATCGCTTCGACGCGAAAACCCAGCCGCGCGACGAAGAAATCCAGCGTCGTTGCAAGGTCGCCGGCGGGCAGGACGATCTCGGCGCCTGCGATGTCGGGGATCATGGGGCCGGGCTCACTGGGCAAGTTGCGGCAGGTCGCGATAGAGGTCGAGCGCCTCGGGGTTGGCGAGCGCCTCCTTGTTCCTGACCGCACGGCCATGGACGACGTCGCGTACGGCGAGTTCGGTGATCTTGCCGGATTTCGTGCGCGGGATGTCTGCGATCTGGACGATGCGGCCCGGCACGTGGCGCGGCGTCGTGTTGCGCCGGATCTGGTCGCGGATGCGCTTTTCCAGATCCGCGTCGAGCGTCTTGCCGGGGCGCAGCTTGACGAACAGCACCACGCGCACGTCGCCCTCCCAGTCCTGGCCGATCGCGATCGATTCCAGGACCTCTTCCACTTGCTCGACCTGGCGGTAGATCTCGGCGGTGCCGATGCGCACGCCGCCGGGATTGAGCACCGCGTCCGATCGCCCATAGATCACCACGCCACCGCGCGGCGTGATCTCGGTCCAGTCGCCATGCGTCCACACGCCGGGGAAGCGCTCGAAATAGGCGGCGCGGTAGCGCGCGCCGTCGGGATCCTTCCAGAACCCGACCGGCATCGACGGAAACGGCCTGGTGCAGACCAGCTCGCCCTTGGCGCCGAGCGCGGACCTGCCGTCCTCGTCGAATACGTCGACCGCCATGCCGAGCCCGCGCTTCTGGATCTCGCCGCGGAAGACCGGCTCGGTGGGAACGCCCAGCACGAAGCACGAGACGATGTCGGTACCGCCCGAGATCGACGCGAGATGCACGTCGCGCTTCACCTTGGCGTAGATGTAGTCGAAGGATTCCGCGACCAGGGGCGAGCCGGTCGAGGCGATCGTGCGCACCGTCGCGAGGCGGTGGGTGCGCGCCGGCTCGATCCCCGCTTTGGCGCAGGCGTCGATGTACTTCGCCGAGGTCCCGAAGAAGGCGAAGCCTGCCTCGTCGGCGAAGTCGAACAGCACGTTGCCGTCGGGATGGAAGGGCGAGCCGTCGAACAGGCACAGCGTCGCCTCGCAGGCCAGCGCGGAGACCAGCCAGTTCCACATCATCCATGAGCAGGTCGTGAAGTAGAAGACGCGGTCGCCAGGTTTGACGTCGGAATGCAGCTTCAGCTCCTTGAGATGCTGCAGCAGCGTGCCGCCGGCGCCGTGGACGATGCATTTCGGCACGCCTGTGGTGCCAGACGAGTAGAGGATGTAGAGCGGGTGATCGAAGGGCAGGTCGTCGAAGGCGGGCGTCTCGGGCTGGCCGGCGACGAAATCGTCCCAGCGCACCGCGTCCGCGATTCCCGAAAGATCCGGGGTCGCGTCGGCATAGCCGACGACCACCACGCGCGCGACGCTCGGCAGCCGCGGCCGCAGCTCGCGCAGCTTGCCCAGGC
Source organism: Alphaproteobacteria bacterium (assembly GCA_044355765.1). GTDB lineage: Bacteria > Pseudomonadota > Alphaproteobacteria > CACIAM-22H2 > CACIAM-22H2 > CAIOSQ01. Next base: position 5,355 of record JBIKXN010000004.1, on the reverse strand, counting down.
AGTCATGCGTCTTTCCAGCGTAGTGATAGCCGTCGACGCCGATAAGCACTTTGGGTTCGATCTGGCCGAAGCGGTCGAGCACGCCCTGCACGCCGAAATCCGGCGAGCAGGACGACCAGACCGCGCCGAGGCTGGCCGCGGCGAGCATCGCGATCACCGCCTCCGGCATGTTGGGCAGCTGCGCGGCGACCCGGTCGCCGCGGCCGACGCCGGCGGCGATCAGGGCATGGCGCATGCGCGCCACGGCGGCGTTGAGTTCGCGCCAGCTCGTCTGGCGACGGACCTTGTCCTCGCCGCGGAAGATCAGCGCTATGCCGTCGTCGTTCCGGCGCAGCAGGTTGCGCGCGAAATTGAGCCGCGCATCGGGAAAGAAGCGCGCGCCCGGCATCTTGTCGTCGTCGACGATCCCGCGTGCGCCCGGCCCGTCGCCGACGACCCCGCAGAAGCGCCAGACCGCGCGCCAGAAGCCCTCGCGGTCCTCGATCGACCACCGCCAGAGCGCGTCGTAATCGGCGAAGCGCCTGCCGGCGGATTCGCCCGCCGCGGCGGCGAAGGCGGAAAGATTGGCGGCGGCGCGCCGTTCCGCAGAGGGCGTCCACAGGCATTCGGGCGTGGGTGTCATGGCGTGGCCTCGGTATTGCGGATCCGATCATGGCCCAGCGGCGGCCGGTCGTGAAGCCGGGTGAACGCCCGTCCGAGGCCGCGCGCCGGTCGCAGGGGCAGGGTCCGGAATTGCGCTGGTCAATGCCCGGCGCGCGCGACAGGCTGTCGATCCATGCCTGTCCTTGCTGCACTGGCGCGCGGATGGAACCGCCTGTCGCCGACGCCGCGCGGCGCGCTCTGGATGTTGTGCGCCTGCGCCGCCTTCGCGTGCATGGGCGTCACGGCGCGCTATCTGACGCGGTTTCTGCCGCCGGAGGAACTCGTGTTCTTCCGTAACGCCCTCGCCCTTGCCTGGATGCTGCCCTGGGTGCTGCGTGTCGGCGTCGTCGGCCTGCGCACCCGCCATTTCGGCATGTATGTGGGGCGGTCGATCCTCGCCTTCGTGTCGATGTTCTGCTGGTTCTCGGCGCTGGTCACGCTGCCCCTCGCCGAAGCGATCGCTCTCGGCTTCACCCAGCCGCTCTTCGCCACCGTGCTGGCGGTTGTGCTGCTCGGCGAGGTCGTGCGCCTGCGGCGGTGGACGGCGACCATCCTCGGCTTTCTCGGCGCGATGGTGATCCTGCGCCCTGGGCTGGAGGAGGTGACGCTCGCCCATCTGCTGGTGCTGTTCTCGTCGGCGACCGGCGCGATCACGTCGGTCGTGGTCAAGCGGCTGACCCGGACCGAGGACCCCAGCACGATCGTCACCTACATGACGCTGCTCGCCACGCCGCTCGCCCTGGTCGTCGCGGTCCCCGGCTGGGTCTGGCCCGACGCCGCGACCTGGTTCTGGCTGGTCGCCCTGGGTCTGCTCGGGACCATCGGCCATCAGGCGGTGACGCGGGCGATCGGCCATCTCGACGCATCGCTCGTGGCGCCGCTGGATTTCATGCGCCTGCCCATGGCCGCGGCGCTCGCCTGGCTCGCCTTCGGCGAGGTGCCCGACATCTGGACCTGGATCGGCGGCGCGATGATCGGCGCGGCCTCGGTCTACATCGCCCATCGCGAGGCCCAGCTCGCGCGCCAGCGCCTCGCGTCCGATCGCGAGTCGCGCTAAGACGGACGCAGGCATTCGGCTGGAGGCCAGGGACATGGACATCGCCGGCGAGATCGCCGTCGTCACGGGCGGCGGATCGGGTCTGGGGGCAGGAACCGCGCATGCGCTGCGCCGGGCCGGTGCGCGCGTCGCCGTGCTCGACCTCGATCCGGCGCGCGCCGGGTCGGTCGCGGCCGAGCTGGACGGGATTGCGGTCGCCTGCGACGTCGCCGACGAGGCGAGCGCGCGTCAGGCGCTGGATGGCGTGGTCGCGCGGCTCGGCGTGCCGCGGATCCTCGTCAACTGCGCCGGCATCGGCCCCTCCGCGCGCATCGTCGGTCGCGACGGACCCCACGACCTGGCGCTGTTCCGCAAGGTCATCGACGTCAATCTGGTGGGTACGTTCAACATGATGCGCCTCGCCGCGGCGCGGATGCAGGACCTGCCGCCCCTCGCGGACGGCGAGCGCGGCGTCGTGGTGATGACAGCCTCGGTCGCCGCCTTCGAGGGACAGGTCGGCCAGGCCGCCTATGCCGCGTCCAAGGGCGCGGTCGCCGCCTTGACCCTGCCGGCGGCGCGCGAATTCGCGCGCGCCGGGATCCGGGTCGTTACCATCGCGCCCGGGACCTTCGACACGCCGATGCTGGCGACCGTGTCCCAGGAGATCCGCGACAGTCTCGCACGCCAGGTGCCGTTCCCGTCGCGGCTCGGGCGTCCCGAGGAATTCGGCGCGCTGGTGAAGTCGATCTGCGAGACGCCGATGCTCAACGGCGAGACCATCCGCCTCGACGGCGCGATCCGGATGGGGCCGCGCTGAAACCGCGCGTGAGCCCTGCGACGCGCGCAGGGCGCCGGTCCGGCATCCAGCCTATCCTGGCCCCCTCTTTCCGCGCTCCGAGCCAGGATCCGCCCGCATGACCGCCGCCGCCCCGTCGCCGCGCCTGCACTATGCCTGGATCGTCGCCGCCGTCGTCTTCGCGATGCTGCTGGTCGCGGCGGGCATCCGCGCCGCGATCGGGGTGCTGATCCTGCCGCTCGAGGAGGAGTTCGGCTGGTCGCGCGCGACGATCTCGAGCGCCGCGGCGCTCTCGATATTCTTCTACGGCTTCGTCGGTCCCTTCGCCGCCGCGGCCGTGCTGCGCTTCGGCATCGTGCGCACGCTGCTCGCGGCGCTGTTCCTGCTGGCCCTAGGCACGATGGCGAGCCTGGCGATGACGCGGCCGTGGCAGCTGATGGTCACCTGGGGCCTGATGCTGGGGGTCGGCGCCGGGGTCGTCTCGCTGCCGCTGGCGACCGCGATCGTCAATCGCTGGTTCCTGCGCCATCGCGGGCTTGTCGTCGGTCTGCTCACCGCCGCGATGGCGGCGGGACAGCTCATCTTCCTGCCGTCCCTCGCGCTGCTCGCCGAGCAGGGCGGCTGGCGACCGGTGGCGCTCGCCGTCACCATCTGCAGCGCCGCCGTTGCCCTCGCCGCATTCCTGCTGCGCGAGTATCCCGCCGATATCGGTCTGGCGCCGCTGGGCGGCGACCGGATCGAGCCGCCGCCGCCGCCCAGCCGCGCCAACCCTTTGCGCGCCGCGATCGGCGTCCTCTACGACGTGCGCGGATCGCGGGATTTCTGGTTGCTGGGCGGCACGTTCTTCGTCTGCGGCCTGTCGACGAGCGGCCTCGTCGCGACGCATTTCATCGCCTACTGCTTCGACAACGGCATCCCCGAGACGCGCGGCGCGGCGCTGCTGGCCTTCATCGGCATCTTCAACATCCTCGGCACCACGCTGTCCGGATGGCTGACCGACCGCTTCGATTCGCGCTGGCTGCTATTCTGGTACTACGGGCTGCGCGGGCTTTCGCTCGCCTGCCTGCCCTTCAGCGGCTTCGATGCCGTCAGCCTGACCATCTTCGCGGTGTTCTACGGGTTGGACTGGATCGCGACGGTGCCGCCGACGGTGCGGCTGGCAGGCGACGCGTTCGGCAAGGAGCGCGCGGCGGTCGTGTTCGGCTGGCTGCTCGCCATGCACCAGGTCGGCGGCGCGATCGCCGCCTTCGGCGCAGGTTTCATGCGCGCGGCCCTCGAAACCTATCTGCAGGCCTTCCTGATCTCGGGCATCGCCTGTCTGGTCGCCGCCGGGATGGCGCTGGCGATCCGCCGCGCCGGCTCGACGCCTGCCGCTCCCGCGCCCGCGGTCGCCTGAACCCTCAGGGCCCCGGCGCGATCGTGTCGATGAAGCGCGCCAGCGCGACGTCCCGCGCGCTCAGGCCGCCGGCGTCGTGCGTCGTCAGCACGATCTCCACGCGGGAATACACGTTGCTCCATTCCGGGTGATGGTCGAGCTGCTCGGCCTTCAGCGCGACCCGGGTCATGAAGGCGAAGGCCGCGGAGAAATCCGCGAAGCGCAGAACGCGACGGATCGCGTCGCGCTCAGGCACCTCTCCCCACGCCGGCAGTCCGGCAAGCGCCTGCGCGCGCGCCGTGCCTGTAAGCTTTTCCGCCATATGGCTTCTCCCATCGCGGGCGCCGCGCTAGCTTCGCGAACGCTCTCATGACCCCTTTCTCGATCCCTCCATCGCTCGCCGATCTCGAGATCATCGCGCTCGAGGAGCGCGACCGGCTACCCGAGCCGTTCCGCGGCATGGTCGCCGATGTGCCGATCCTGGTCGAGGATTTCTGTTCCGACGAGGAGATCCTCGACGAGCTTGGACTGGAAACGCCATGGGATCTGACCGGGCTCTACAGCGGCACGGCCGAGCCGTACAAGAGCACCGGGCATGTCGCCCAGGACACCGACCGGATCTTCCTCTATCGGCGACCGCTGCTCGACGAGTGGTGCGAGAGCGAGATCGACCTGCGCCAGCTCGTGCGCCACGTCCTGATCCACGAGATCGGACACCATTTCGGCTTCTCGGACGCCGACATGGACGAGATCGAACGACGGGGCTGAACGGCCTCAGGGCGACGGTGGCGCGAAGCGGTCGAGCAGGAAGCCGGTTCCGAGGACGTCGCCTGGCTCGAGGCTGAAGACCGCCTCGCCGGAATAATGGGCGCGGCCCGCGACGCGCACGACGACCGCGTCGTGGTCGCCCAGGCGCGTCCGCCGTGCGACCGCGCCCGAAAAACACTGGCCGGTCGCGCCGGCAAAGCGCGCCGCCACGCCGGTCGCGATCTCGCCGCGCGCATGGGCCAGCGCCAGGCGCGCCGTGACGCCGCTGCCGGTCGGGCTGCGGTCGATCTGCCCGTCGCCGAAGACGCAGAGATTGGCGCTCGTCCGGCCCGCGCCCGGCACGACATCGTCGGTCAGGATCGTCCCGTACAGGAAACCGAGATCGGGTTCGCTGGGATGGCGGATCGGCATGCGCGCCCGGACCGTCTCGGTGATCCGGCAGGCAGCGGCGTGCAGAGGCGCGATCGGGGCGCCGACCAGCGACATGCCGATCCTGCTCGCCGGCAGGACCGCGTAGAAGGCGCCGCCATAAGCGATGTCGAGCCGCACGGTGCCGAGCCCTTCGATTGCGAATTCGAGATCGCGCGCCAGAACGAAGGCCGGGACCGAATTGAAAGACACCTCGCCGGGGCTGCCGTCGGCGGCGATGGCGACGGACACGTCGACGACACCGCACGGGCATTCCAGCCCGAAACGCGTGTCCGGCACCGTCGCCGGGACCAGGCCGCGATCGACGGC
>JBIKXN010000199.1:0-6691 GCA_044355765.1 Alphaproteobacteria bacterium | reverse complement strand
CCAGGTCCAGACGTGTGCCAGGCCGGGCACGCGCGCGCGGCGAATCGACCAGACCATAGCCGCGCACGAAGACCTCGTAGCTGGCCGGCGGCAGGTCGGGCACGACATAGCGCCCCGCATCGTCGGTCACCACGATGCGGATGAAACGGGTCGGAAGGTCGCGCGTTTCCGCCACCACCCAGACGCCGGCCTCGGGGCCTTCGGGCCCCGTCACCACACCGCCGATATCGTCCGCATCGATCGCGACGGCTCCGCCGGCATCCGTCCCGGAGCCCTGCGCCGCGGCAACCTGGCACAGCAGCGCGAACAGTGCGACCAGACATGACCATGGCGCTTTTCTCATCGCGCGTCCCCTCCCCGGATGGACCGCCGCCCGATAGCCGGCCGCCGATTGCAGCCGGGTCGTCGTCCATCGTCAAGCGACCGACCTTCGGCCCGGCCCCTGCCGAAGGACCTGCAGGCGTGCTAACCTGCGGGCCTCCTCGACGGGATGCGGTGCCATGACGTCAGACGCGACCACCGCCGCGCCGGATCGCCCGGACGCGGTTGCGGTGACCGGCCTGCGCAAGAGCTTCGGCCAGCTCGAAGTCCTGCGCGGCATCGATCTCGCGGCACGCGACGGCGACGTGATCGCGATCGTCGGCGCGAGCGGATCGGGCAAGAGCACGCTGCTGCGCTGCATCAACATGCTGGAGATCCCAGATGCCGGGGAAGTCCGTATCGGCGGCGAGGCCATACGCATGGGCAGGGGCCGCGACGGCAGGCCCCGGCCCGCCGACCGGCATCAGGTCGACCGCATCCGCAGCACGCTTGGCATGGTCTTCCAAAGCTTCAATCTTTGGTCGCACATGACGGTGCTCGAAAACGTCATGGAGGCGCCTGTGCATGTCCAGAAGCGCCCGGTCCGCGAATGCGCCGCGGAGGCCATCGCCCTGCTGGAGAAGGTCGGCATCGCGGAGAAGGCAGAGCAGTACCCGGCGCATCTTTCCGGTGGCCAGCAGCAGCGCGCCGCGATCGCCCGCGCGCTGGCGATGCGGCCCAAGGTAATGCTGTTCGACGAGCCGACCTCTGCCCTCGATCCGGAGCTCGTCGGCGAAGTGCTGCGGGTGATCCGCGAACTGGCGGACGAGGGCCGCACCATGCTCCTGGTCACCCATGAACTGGGCTTCGCGCGCGAGGTGTCGAACCGCGCCGTATTCCTGCACGAGGGCCGGATAGAAGAAGACGGACCGCCCGAACGGGTGTTCGGCGCGCCCCGCTCGGCCCGCTGCCGCCAGTTCATGGACAGCCGGCTCTGACCCACCGCCCGGCGTTCGGCTTGACCCGCGACATTCGCCGGGCTGAAGTTCCGTCGTCCATACTCTCCCACCGAAAGGAACGCACATGCTCAAGCCGCTGATGACCCTTCTTGCGGCCGCCGCGGTCGCGGTCATGTCCACAGGTCCGGCCGACGCCCAGGCGAGGAAGGTACGGATCGCCACCGAGGGCGCCTACGCGCCGTGGAATTTCACCGATGCATCCGGGAAGATCATCGGTTTCGAGGTCGACCTCGCCCAGGATCTCTGCAAGCGCATGGGCGTCGAATGCGAGATCGTCGCCCAGGACTGGGACGGAATCATCCCGGCGCTCAACGCCGGCAAGTACGACGCGATCATGGCCGGAATGTCCATCACCGACCGGCGCCGCGAGGTGATCAATTTCTCGGCCCCCTACGCGGCGACGCCCGCGGCCTTCGTGACGCTCAAGTCCAGCCCGCTGGTCAGGGCATTGCCGGCCGACCGCACCTACCCGCTCGCCACGATGACGCCCGAGGCGCAGAAGGCGATCGACACCCTCAAGACCGCGCTCAAGGGCAAGGCGGTGGGCGTGCAGGTCTCCACCATCCACGCCAATTTCCTCGAGGGGCCGCTCAAGGGGATCGTCGACGTCCGCAGCTACAAGACCACCGAGCAGCACGATCTCGACCTGGTCGCGGGACGCATCGACGCGGCGCTGGCCTCGATGTCCTACTGGAAGCCGCTGCTCGAGAAGCCCGAGGGCAAGGACCTCGTGATGGTCGGCCCGAGCTTCACCGGCGGTGTCTTCGGCTCGGGCGTCGGCATCGGCCTGCGCAAGGCCGACGCGGCGCTGCTGGCCTCGTTCGACAAGGCGATCGGCGAAGCGCGCGCCGACGGCACGATCAAGGCCCTGTCGATGAAGTGGTTCAAGTTCGACACCACGCCGCAGTGAGCGCGGACGGGGGAGCAGGGCGGCGATGGAGCTGCTGAGCTGGGGCGACCGCGGATGGGGCGACGAGCTGGCGCGCGCCACGCTCATGACCATCGCGGTCGCAACCCTCGCCTTCCTGCTCGGCCTGGCGTTCGGATCCCTGGGCGCGGCGGCGAAGCTGTCGCGCTTCGCGCCGCTGCGCGCGGCGGCCGACACCTACACGACGGTGCTGCGCGGAATTCCTGACCTGCTGGTCATCTATCTGCTGTTCTTCGGCGGCAGCGGGATGCTGATGTTCGTGGCGCGCATGTTCGGCCATGGCGGCTATATCGAGATCAACGCCTTCGCGACGGGCTGCATCGCCATCGCGATCGTCTCGGGTGCCTACTCGACGGAGGCGATACGCGGCGGCGTGCTGGCGATTCCGCGCGGCGAGATCGAGGCCGCCCGCGCGTTCGGCATGTCTCGATTGCTGCTCTTCCGGCGCATCCTCGCCCCGCAGGCCCTGCGCTACGCGCTGCCCGCGCTCGGCAATGTATGGCAGCTCGCGCTCAAGGAGACGGCGCTGATCTCCGTCACCGGACTCGTCGAGATCATGCGTCAGTCCAGCATCGCCGCAGGTTCAACAAAGAAGCCGTTCACCTTCTACGCGGCGGCCGCGGTCCTGTACCTGCTCCTGACCGCCGTGTCGCATCTGGCCCTGCACCGCGCCGAGACGCGCGCGCTGCGTGGGCTGCGCCGGGCCTGACGCGCCGTGGATCTCGCCTTCCTCGCCGATACCTTCCTGCGTCTGGTGGCGGGGATCCCGCTGATGGCGAAGCTCGTCTCGGCGTCGCTCGCTATCGGCGCCGTACTCGCCGTGCTGCTGGCGCTCGCGCGGCTGTCGGGCATCCGGTCGCTCGCCGCCTGCGTCGCCGGCTATGTCTACGTGTTCCGGGGCACGCCGCTGCTGGTCCAGATCTTCCTGATCTACTACGGACTGGGGCAGTTCGAGTGGATCCGCACGAGCTGGGCCTGGGGGTTCCTGCGCCAGCCCTATTGGTGCGCGATCCTCGCCTTCACCCTCAACACCGCCGCCTATGGCAGCGAGATCATCCGCGGCGGCCTGCTCGCGGTGCCTTGGGGCCAGACCGAGGCGGCGCGCGCGATCGGCATGTCCGGTCCGCTCCTGTTCCGCCGCATCGTCCTGCCCATCGCGGTTCGGCAAGCCCTCCCGGCCTACGGCAACGAGATGATCCTCATGGTCAAGGCGACGTCGCTCGCCAGCATCATCACGATGATGGAGATCACGGGCATCGCGCATCGCCTGATCTCCGAGACCTATCGCGCGATCGAGATCCTGATGGTCGCCGGCGCCATCTATCTGGCCATCAATTTCGCGCTGACACGCCTCGTCGCCTGGACCGAGCACCGGCTCTCGCCGCATCTGCGACCGCCGCGCACGGCATGACTGCCCGCGACGAGAAACCTTGTCGGAAACAGGAAACAGAAAATGAAGATCACGGGCATCCGCAGCGTCGCCGTCCATGGTCCGCGCACCCGCGCCTTCGGCGGCGTTGACCGCACTGCGCTCGGCCCGCACGCCGTGTCGGAGCACAGCATCGTCTTTGTCGACACCGATGCCGGGATCACGGGCATCGGCGAGGTCGCGTCGGTCTTCAAGCGCCGCGGCCGGATGCTCCAGACCGATCTGGACGTCGCGCTCGCGCCAGCGGCGATCGGCGAGGATCCGATGCGTATCGCCCACGTCGCACGCCTGCTCGACGCGGCTCTCGACGGCTCGCAGGAGGCCAAGGCCGGGATCGAGATGGCGCTCTGGGACATCAAGGGCAAGGCGCTCGGCGCGCCGGTCTACGAACTGCTGGGCGGCAAGGTCCGCGACCGCATCCCGCTGTCCTACTCGATCCCCTTCGGCGAGCCGGCCGAAATGGCCGCCCTCGCGGCGAGACGCGTCGCCGCCGGCCATCGCACGATCAAGGTCAAGGTCGGCAGCGACAACGCAGCGCGCGACATAGAGGCCGTGCGCCAGGTGCGCGCCGCGGTCGGGCCTGCGGTCAAGGTCCGCGTCGATGGCAACATGGGCTGGCCCGACGCCAAGCGCGCGATCGGCGTGATCCGCGCGATGGAGGCCTTCGACCTCGAGCTGGTCGAGCAGCCGCTGCCGGCCCACGACCTCGCCGGCATGGCGGAGGTCCGGCGCGCCATCGGCGTGCCGTTGATGGCGGACGAGAGCGTGCGCGACCCGCTTTCGGCGATGCAGATGATCAAGGCCGGCGCCGCGGACATCGCCAATGTCTACGTCACCGAGGCGGGCGGATTGCTCGCCGCATGGCGGATCTTCGCGATGTGCGAGGCCGCGGGGATCCCATGCATGATCGGTTCGATGCCCGAATTCGGCATCGGCACCGCCGCGCAGATCCATCTGGGAGTCGCGATGACCAATCTCGGCCCCGATAGCGACACCTGCGGCGTGCTCTACCACGCCGAGGATCTGCTGGTGCGGCAGCTGCGGATCGAGGACGGCTTCGCCTATCCGCCCGATGGTCCGGGGCTGGGCGTCGACGTCGACATGTCGGTGCTCGAGCGCTGGCACCGGGCGGCATGCGCCGCGCCGCGCGCGGCGGCGGGCTGAAACCGGACCCGCGCCCTCAGCGCGCCGGCTTCGGCGCCGTCTGCTCCACCGGGGCGCCGCCGGCCTTCCAGGCGCCGAACCCGCCGCCGAGATGGGCGACCTCGAGCAATCCCATGTCCTGCGCGAGCTTGGCGGCGAGGGCCGAACGCCAGCCGCCGGCGCAATAGAACACGAAGCGGCCTTCGGCCGCGAAGACCGGCTTGTGGTAGGGGCTTTCCGGATCGAGCCAGAATTCCAGCATCCCGCGAGGACAATGGAACGCCCCGGGGATCCGTCCCTCCCGCTCCACTTCGCGCGGATCACGCAGGTCGACGAACACCGTGCCGCCCGCCTCCAGCATCGAGCGGGCGTCAGCCACCGCCACCGTCACCACCTCGGCCTCGGCTTCGGCGAGCAGCGCCTTGTAGCCCTTCTTCATGCGGACGGTCATCGGCGCTCTCCTCTCGGCGGCGGGCGGGCATGCCTCGCGCCCGCGCAAGGCGCGCGGACTGCGGCACCTCGTCTCTCACGCGGCGCACGATAGCCCGGAAACGGCGGCATGCCAGCACGATCGCACCGGATCCTTCCGATAGTCGGGGAAAGCAGGAATTCTTCTGACCGAGCCGGTCTCCGATGCAGGGCATCCCCGGCAATACTGGAACCGAATCCTGTCGTTCGCGGCGCGGCGCCGCGCTCCGGTGCCTGCTTTCCTTCGGCGGACGCATGGTCGACGCGCGATGGCGACGGCTGTCATGCGAAATCCGCTCTATGCATCGTCCGCATGATCGACTAAGGGAGATCGCACGAAAGATCCTTTATAGGAATGGAGTGCCGCCAGATGGCCCGCAAGTCGAAAAAGACCAAGGAACAGATCATGGAAATCCTTGCCGAAATGAAGGCAGGCGCCAAGCTTTCCGACCTGCTCGCCAAGCATGGCGTCTCGGCATCGACCCTCTATAACTGGAAGTCGCGTTTCGGCGGGAACGACGGCGACGCGCCGCGGCGCCGCGGACGGCCGCCGAAGAGCGCCGCCAAGGCTCCCACGCGCAAGATCGCAAAGCCGGCCGCGCGCCGTCCGCGCGCCGAAGCGGCGGCGCCCGCGCAGCCGTCTGAAATGGAGCGTCTCAAGGTGATGCTCGTCGACCTGATGCTCGAGCGCGACGCCCTGAAGGCGCAACTCGCTCGGCGCTGATTCGAGGGCGCTCCCGCCACGGCGGGCGCGTCGCGTCGGCTTGGACTGCCGGCGATTCCAGCCTGGCGGGCGCCGATCCCGCGGCGCTCACCGCGGCAGCATCGCTGCGGCGAGCGCGCGGCGCGCGGCACGGCCTGCCGCCAGGTCCAGGGAATTCACGATCGCCAGCCGAAAGCCACCGGGCGGCATCGCATGCTCGCCCGGTCGGCGCCGCGGGTCGAAGGTGATCTGGACCGAGGAGATCCCGGGCCTGGCGCGCAACGTGTCGACGAGATCGGCCGGCGGGGCGCGCCACCGCGCACCGTGCGGCGCGAACAAGATCACGCTATGGCCGGTGCGGCGGTCGGTGTCGGCGAAGTTCCAGGTGCCGTCGCGATAGAGCCGGACGACCGCCGAGAGCCATCCGGCGCCGTTCAGGTCCAGCCATTGCTCGGCCATGCGCAGATGGCATTCGATGATCGTCGCGCCGATGGTCTCGAAATTGACGATCCCCGTGAAGGTCGACAGGTGCGCGGCGCACCATGCCGCAAGCCGGCGATCGAGTTGCGGATGCGGTTCGGCATGGACGATCCAGCGATCGAAGGTGCCGCCGCGGCGCGGGATCCCGGTCGTGTGCCGCATCCACGTGGCCCGGCCGCGCACAAGTGCCAGATCCGAGCTCACATGCGGTCCGCGCAGAT
>JBIKXN010000198.1:0-6715 GCA_044355765.1 Alphaproteobacteria bacterium | reverse complement strand
AGCGCGCCGCGCCGATCGAACTCGGCATCGACGCGCTCGGCGACGGCGGCGACGGCATAGCCGTGCATGACGGCCGACGCGTCCATGTCCCATGGGTTCTTCCCGGCGAGCGCGTTCTCGCGACACCCGCGGGTTCCGGGCGCGCGGAGCCGACGACTTGGCTATCGCGGTCTGCCGACCGTGCGACCCCAGCCTGCCCGCATTTCGCGACTTGCGGCGGGTGCGCGGTCCAGCATCTCGCCGCCGATCCGTATCGCCGCTGGAAACATGGCCTGGCGACCGCCGCGGCACGCCGCGCCGGGTTTCCGGACCTTGTCCCGGAACCGCTGGTCGCCTCGTCGCCAGGTTCGCGGCGTCGCGCCACGTTCGCGGCGGTGCGCGCCGGTGGCGGCGTCGCACTCGGCTTCCACGCACCGGCCAGCCGCGACATCGTCGACCTGCAATCCTGTCCTGTGCTGCTCCCGGAGCTGCAGGATCTGCTCGTCCCGCTACGCACCGCTCTCGCCACGGTTCTCGCGCCGGCGCAGCGCTGCGACATCGCGCTGACCGCGACCCGCACCGGGCTCGACGCGCTCGTCCTCGGCGCGGTGCCGCGCGATCGCCTCGCCCCGCTTGCCGGCCTGCCCGGGATCGCGCGGCTATGCCTCGCCGAAGCGCCGGGAAGGGAGCCCGAGCTGGTCGCGCAGCATCGCGCGCCGGCGATCGATTTCGACGGCATCCCCGTCGAGCCACCGGCCGGCACCTTCCTCCAGGCGACCGCTGAGGGCGAAGCTGCCATTCGCGCCGCCGTCGAGACGGGACTGGGATCTGCGCGCCGCGTCGCCGACCTTTTCTCGGGCTGCGGTACGCTCGCCTTGCCGCTGGCCCGCCGACGCCAGATCCTCGCCATCGATTCCCACCGCGTCGCCATCGACGTACTCGACCGTGCCGCGCGCGCGGCGGGCTTGGCACCGCGCGTCACGGTGGCGGTCCGCGATCTCGACCGGCGGCCGCTGGTCCCGGAGGAGTTGTCCGGCATCGACGCCGTCGTCTTCGACCCGCCGCGCGAGGGCGCCCGCGCCCAGGCCGATGCGCTCGCGCGCAGCGCGGTACCGCGCGTCGTCGCGGTCTCGTGCAACCCCGCGACCTTCGCGCGCGACGCGGCCATTCTCGCCGCTGGCGGCTATCGCCTGGAGCGGCTCACGCCGATCGACCAGTTCCTCTGGTCGCCGCATCTGGAGCTGGTCGGCGTCTTCGCGCGCCCGCGCGCCGCGCGTCCGCCGCGCAACCCCTGACCGATCTGTCGATATGCCGGCGGTGGCGTGTCAGCCGAACGCCGCGCGATGGGCATCGACCTCCGCGCGCGCCGCCCCGACCAGCAAGGACAGTTCGGTCGACGCCGCAGCCATCGCGAAGCCATCGCGCAGCAGATCGGCGGTGGTCTTTCGCCCCCACGGCACCGCGCCCATCGGCTTGCCGGACCGGCGTATGCCCGCGATCGCGCGGTCGATCAGCGCCAGGAAGGCCGGATTGTCGTAGTCGCGAAGCTTGCCCAGCGAGCCAGACAGATCGTTGGGGCCGATGAACAGCGCGTCGACGCCTTCCACGGCGGCGATGGCGTCGACATTGTCGACGGCCTTCGCGCTCTCGATCTGGACGATGATGAACAGGCGGTCGTTCGCGCCGCGCCGCCACGCGTCCAGATCGCGCACCAATCCGGCGTCGCGCCAGGGGCCGAAGCTGCGCCTGCCTTCGGGCGGATAGCGGCACGCCGACACCACCGCGCGCGCCTCCTCGGCGGTCTCGACCATCGGCACCATGATCGTGTCGGCGCCGGCATCGAGCATGCGCTTGATGTAGACCTGGTCGTTCCACGGCACCCGCACGATCGTCGCCGCATCCATGCGCGACAGCACCTGCAGATGGCGCAGCGTATCTGCCGGCATCGACGGACCGTGTTCGTTGTCGAGGATGATGAAATCGAAGCCCGATGCCGCGAGGCTCTCGGTGTAGATCGGATCGATGACATTGCTCCACACGCCGAGGCACTTGCGCCCGGCTGCGAACTTGGCGCGCAACTTGTTCGTCATCGTTCCTCCATTTCGTCCAGGATCACCGCGTCCGGACCGGCGGGGCGAGTATGATCTCTCCGCCGGCCGAGGCAACCGTTGCGATCGACCCGTGCGGCGCGCTATGCCGCCGCGGTGGACGCGGCCGACGATCCCTCGGAACTGACGATCGACGACGGCGGCGCGCCGATACGCGTGCTGGTCCGCCGCAATCCGCGCGCGCGCCGCATCTCGCTGCGCGCCGATGCCCGGTCGGGTGGGGTAGTCCTCGTCCTGCCGCCGCGCGCGGGACTGTCCACCGCGATCGGGTTCGCCCGCAGCCAGGCCGGATGGATCCGCCGCCATCTGTCGCGTTTGCCGCCACCGGCGCCCTTCGCCGACGGCGTCAGCGTGGCGCTGTTCGGCGAGCAGATCGTCGTGCGTCACGAAACCGCCCTGCGCGGTCCGGCCCGGCGCGATGCGGATGTCCTGCGCGTCGGGGGACGGCCCGAATTCCTGGCGCGGCGCGTGCGCGACTTCCTGCGCGCAGAGGCGCGGCGGACCCTCGCCGCGCTGGCCACCGAGAAGGCCGCGAAGCTGGGTCTGCGCATATCGGCGCTGCGCGTGGCCGACACGCGGTCGCGCTGGGGGTCGTGCGCGCGGGGCGGCCGGCTGAGTTTCTCCTGGCGCCTCGCGATGGCGCCGCGCGAGGTCGCCGACTATGTCGTCGCCCATGAGGTCGCGCATCTCGCGCATCACGACCATGGCGCCGCCTTCTGGCGACTGGTCGATCGCCTGACGCCCCATCGCGTCCACGCCACCGCATGGCTGCGCCGCCACGGCGCCGGTCTGCTGCGCGCCGGTGCCGCGTGATCGCGCGCTTCGCGCCGGACTCGCGCGCGACGGGCGCGCTGCTCGTCGGCCTGGTCGCGATGATGGCGGTCTCCACCGACCTCTATCTCCCGTCCCTGCCGGCGATGGCGCGCGACCTCGGGATCGACGTCGGCGCGGCCCAGACCACGCTCAGCGCGTTCCTGCTGGGCATCGCCGCCGGCCAGATCGTCGTCGGACCGCTCTCCGACCGCTTCGGGCGAAGGCCGGTGCTGGTCGCCGCCACCGCGCTCTATGTCGTGGCGTCGCTTGCCTGCGCGCTCGCTCCCGACATCGATGCGCTGGTCGCTGCGCGCATGGTCCAGGCGCTCGGCGCCTGCGCAGGCGGCGTGGTCGGCCGCGCGGTCGTGCGCGACGTACACGGTCCGGCCGGCGCGGCGCGGGTGCTCGCGCTGATCGGCGCAGCGATGGCGGTCGTGCCGGCGATCGGGCCGATCCTGGGCGGCGCCATCGAGACACTCGCCGGCTGGCGCTGGAACTTCGTGCTGCTGGCCGCGTTCGGCGCGACGATGTGCTTTGGTGTGACGCTGGGTCTCGCCGAAACCAACCGGCATCGGGACCCGGAAGCCACCGATCCGCGGCGCCTCGCGCGCAACTTCGCGGCTATCCTGGCCGTCGCCGCGTTTCGCGCCCATGCGCTGGCGGGCGCGAGCGCCTATGCCGGCATGTTCGCGTTCATATCGGGATCGTCCTTCGTCTTCATCGGCATCCATGGCCTGTCGCCCACCGCCTATGGATTCGTCTTCGCGCTGGCGGTGGCCGGATATCTCGTCGGCACGCTGATCGCCGCGCGGGCGACGCCGCGCGTCGCGGGTGCGGTGCTGCTGCGCCGGTCGGGCACGATCATGGCGCTGGCCGGCGGGGCGATGGCCCTGGTCGCGTTGTCCGGCCTCGCCGATCCGGAACGGCTGGGTCCGGCGCCGCTCGCGGTCCTGATGGCGCTCTATTGCGTCGGTTTCGGGATATGCATTCCCATCGCCGCCGCCGGGGCTATCGCACCCTTCCCGAAGCTGGCCGGCACCGCCGCCTCGGCGCTCGGCGTGCTGCAGACCGGTTCCGCCGCGCTGGTTGGCTTCCTGGTCGGACAGCTACACGACGACAGCGCCGCCCCAATGGCGATCGCGGTCGCCGCCATGGGCGCGGTCGCCGCGATCGGCTGTCGGTTGCTCATGGCAGACGATCGGACGCCGCCGGATCCGGCGCCCTGAGGCCGGACGCGCCCGCGCCGGGGATCGGACGCACGGGTTGACCGCGCGTCGCCTCGATCATGAAGGACCGCCATGCCCGTGCAGGCAGCCCGCCGCCGGCCACGCGGTTCATCGGGCTCGAGTCGTCGTTGCCGAACCACACGCCGGCAACGAGATCGGCGGTGAAGCCGACGAACCATGCGTCCCGATAGTCCTGGCTGGTCCCGGTCTTGCCGCCCATCGGCCGATCGAGCGCGGCGGCGCGGCCGGTGCCGCGCTCGATCACGGCGCGCAGCAGGTCGTTCATCGCGCCGAGCGTCGCGGGCGACATGATCGCCACGCCGCCCGAGCCCGAACGGCGGTACAGCACACGCCCCGAGCGGTCCGATATCTCGACGATCGCGTGCGGCGTCACCGCCATGCCGCCATTGGCGAACGGCGCATAGGCGCCGGTCAGTTCGAGCAGCGTCACCTCCGACGCGCCGAGTGCCGTCGCGAATTCGCGCCGCAGGGGCGACAGCACGCCGGCGCGCCGCGCGGCGGCGAGCGTGGCGTCGATGCCGTCACGCTGCGCCACGCGTATCGCGGCGGTGTTGACGGAACGCGCAAAGGCGTCGCGCAGGGTGATTTCGCCCCGACCCGCTTCGCCCTCGTAGTTGCGCGGCCGCCACTCGCCGATCGCGACCGGGGCGTCGGACACGCGATCGTCGGGCCGCGCGCCGCGGTCCAGGGCCGCGAGATAGACGAAGCTCTTGAACGCCGAGCCCGGCTGGCGCAGCGCGGCGGTGGCGCGGTTGAACTGGCTCTCGGCATAGTCGCGGCCGCCCACCATCGCGCGCACCGCGCCGCCCGGCGTCAACGCGACGAGCGCCGCCTGGCCGGCATCCGCCCTGTCGCCTTCGCGTGCCAGGATGTCGCCCAGCGCAGCCTCCGCCGCGCGCTGCACCCGGGCATCGAGGGTCGTGCGCACGACCAGGTCGCGGTCGACGAACCCCACATAGCCCGAAACCTGATCGGCGAGCCAATCGACGAAATACCGCGCCGAGCGCGTGCCGCCGCCGCCGCCAGGCGTGCCGACGGGCAGCGTCTTCGCCGCCGCGACCTCGCCCGCGCTCGCCCAGCCCGCCTCGGCCAGGTTGTCGAGCACCTCGTCGGCGCGGCGCAGCGCGCGCGTACGATCCGTCGTCGGCGCGAAGCGCGACGGCGCCTTGAGCAGGCCGACCAGCACCGCGGCTTCGCGCATGTTCACCTGGCGCGCCGACTTGCCGAAATAGCGCTGCGCCGCCGCCTCCACGCCATAGGTCGCCGCGCCCAGATAGACCCGGTTGAGATAGAGGGTCAGGATCTCGTCCTTCGAGAACCGGCGCTCGAGCCAGAGCGCGAGCAGGAATTCCTGCACCTTGCGCTCGATGCTGCGTTCATGGGTCAGGAACACGTTCTTCGCGAGTTGCTGGGTTATCGTGCTGCCGCCCTGGACTACCCGGCCGGCGCGCAGGTTGACGAACATGGCGCGCGCGAGCCCGACCGGATCGAGGCCGAAATGGCCGTAGAACCGACGGTCCTCGGTCGCCAGAAGCGCCTGCGCCAGGAAAGGCGGCAACTCGTGCAGCCGCACCACGCCGCCATGAAGATCTCCGGTCGCGCCGACCTGCTGACCTGCGGAATCGACGAAGGTCAGGCCCGGCCGGCGCTCGAAACTTCCGATGCCCGCGACGTCGGGTAGCCGGAGCCCGTACCAGGCCAGCGCGGCCGCGAACACGATCATCGTCCACAGCGCCACGATCGCGAACAGCTTCGCCACGGCGCCCAGCCAGCGGCGGCGGCGGCGCGGCTTTCCGGATGGCGGCGGTGCGGTGGACCGCGCAGCCCGTCGAGGCTCGCCCTTCCGGCCGCCGAGATGGGGCTCCTTGCGCTGCGGACGCGTCGTCACGATGGGGCGACAGGTAGCATCCCAATCGGGCAGGAACTAGGCGCGGCGAGCGCGCCCTGCCTATACTCTCGCCCTTTCCCAACCCGGAGCCTTCCCGTCATGGCCAACCCGAAGATCGTCCGCATCACGCCTGGCACGCGCATGAGCCAGGCCGTCGTCTCCAACGGCATCGTGTTCGTCGCCGGTCAGGTCGCCCAGAATCCCGGCAAGACCGTCGGCGAGCAGACCAGCCAGATCACCGCCCAGATCGACGCGCTGCTGGCCGCCGCCGGCTCGCACAAGACGCGTCTGCTCTCGGCCAGCATCTGGTTGACCGACATCTCGACCTTCGCCGAAATGAACGCGGTGTGGGATGGCTGGGTTCCCGAGGGCATGGGTCCGGCCCGGGCCACCGTCGAGGCGAAGCTCGCGGCGCCGCAATACAAGGTCGAGATCGCGGTCGCCGCGTCGGTCGGGCGCCCGGTGGTCGCCGCCAAGCCGCGCGCCAAGGCGAAGGCGAAGGCGAAGCGCAAAGCCAAGCGTCGCTGATCAGCGCCGGGCGCGATCGCGACGCAGTTCAGCGTGCGATCGCGCCCTGGCTGCGCAGAAAAGCCAGCAGCGGCAGCAACGGCAGACCGAGCACGGTGAAAAAATCGCCCTCGACCCGCGCGAAGAGCTGCGCGCCGAGCCCT
Organism: Alphaproteobacteria bacterium; assembly: GCA_044355765.1. Classification (GTDB taxonomy): domain Bacteria; phylum Pseudomonadota; class Alphaproteobacteria; order CACIAM-22H2; family CACIAM-22H2; genus CAIOSQ01. Next base: position 9 of record JBIKXN010000198.1, on the reverse strand, counting down.
TCGAGCTGA
>JBIKXN010000197.1:0-6717 GCA_044355765.1 Alphaproteobacteria bacterium | reverse complement strand
GTCCCCCGCTACGTCGCGGCCGGGAATTTCCGCGGCGTGCCGGTCGATCGCTTCGCCGACCTCGTCTCCAGGAATCTGCTCGCCGTGCCGCGCGCGCGGAGAATCGAGGTCGTAGGGCTGACGCCGGTGACCGCGCCCTGAGGCTCAGCGCCGTGTGAGGCGGAAGCGCGTGTCGCCGTCGCGCTCGACCTGGGCGACCAGATCGACCTCCCAGTCCAGATAGGCGCGCATCGCCTGCTCGACGCCGGCCTCGCGGTCATAGGGCCGGTACCAGACGTCGATCGGCGCTTCGGCGAGCGCGGTCGCGCCGCGCTCGAGCGGCAGACCGGCCGCGCGCCACGCGCGCGTGCCGCCGAGCAGGACCCGCGGCGCATGATCCGCGACATCGGCGCTGGCAAGGCGCGCCAGCACGCCGTCGGACGACGTCAGCACCGGGATGCGGTCGCCCGGCACGCGCGCCAGCGCCGCATCGAGGCGACCGCGGATCGCCCAGATCGCGCCGGGCACGTGGCCGTCGCGATAGGCGAGGCTGGTGTCGAGATCGATCACCGCGGCGCGCCCGGCCTCGAGCAGCGCGGCCAGGCCTTGTGCATCGATCAGGGCACATTGCGCCGCGCCCAGGCCCGGTACGCGCACAGATTCGGGACCGAGGACCAGATCCCTGCCCTCCAGCGCGCGCTCCAGCACGTGGACCTCCCAGCCCATGCGATGCAGCCAGGACGCCGTCATGATCGATCGCGTGCCGGTGTCGCAGGCGAGGACCATGCGCGCACCCAGCGTGGCCGCGTAGCGGTCGGTCGCCTGGACCAGCTGGCCGCCCGGGGCCGAACGGAAGCCCGGCAGATGGCCGGCCTCGTATTCGCGCGGATCGCGGACGTCGAAGCGGTACAGCGTGCGCCGCGCCGACTCCGCGTCGAACGCGGCAAGCCCGTCGTGATCGACGAAGGAGAGGCCGAGACGACGGGCGAGCGCGTCGGCGGCGGCGCGCGCCTTCGCGCTGGCGGCCGGCCCTGGCTCGGGCGCGCAGGTCTCGACGCCCCGCGCCAGCTCGAAGCCGGCCAGATGCCAGCCCATCGTGCCGTTCTCCAGCGCCACGACCGGATTGGGCACGCCCGCGTCGATCAGCGACTGCGCACCGATGATCGAGCGCGTGCGTCCCGCGCAGTTGACGACGACGAGCGTGCCGGGATCCGGCGCCACCTCGAAGACGCGGTGGACCAGCTCGCCACCCGGACAGTCGATGCCGCCGGGGATGCTCATGCGGCGGAACTCGTCGAGCGGGCGCGAGTCGAGCACGACCATGGACCGGCTGGACCCGGCGAGGCGGCGTATCTCCGCCGCCGGCAGCCGCGGCGTGCCGTCGCGATGCTCGACGAACTCGCCGAAGGCCTTGCTCGGCACGTTGATGCCAGCGAAGACCTCGAAGCCGGCCGCGCGCCAGGCGGCGAGGCCGCCGGCGAGGATCGCGATGTCGCCATAGCCCGCCTGGGCGAGGCGCCGCGCGGCCTTGCGCGCTGGCGCGGCGTCGCCGCCGTCCATGACGACCACCGGCGCCATGCGCCGTGGCGCGAGCGCGTCGATACGCAGTTCCAGCCGCGACAGCGGCAACGGCACGGCGCGGAACAGATGGCCCTCGGCGAATTCGCCTTCCTCGCGGACGTCGAACAACGTCAGTTCGCCGTCGTCCGCCAGCATAGCCTTCAGGGCGGCGGGATCGATCTGCGCCGCGCCGATCGTCGGGCTGGGCGGAAACACCGCGTAATCGCCGCCGCCGTCATGGGCGAAGGCGATCCGTCCGGGCAGGTCCTCGAGGCTGCGGCCGTACATGTGCAGATGCAGGCTGTACGCTTCACCGGTGACAGCGATGGTGTGGAAATCGTCGGTCAGGAAGGAGCAGGCATCGCCGCGGCGGATGACGCGTTCGCCCGTCCGCTGCAGCGTGCCGTGCCCGGGGACGCTGCGGTCGTCGACCCGCGCGTAGAAGACGTTGCGCTCCTCGCCATGGACGCCGGCGATCGCGGCCCAGGTGGTGTGGTTGTGCGGCGGTTGCGCCTTGCCGGGACGGCCGACCGAGGCATAGAGCGCGAAGCGGCGATCGGCATCTTCGGACAGCCGATAGATCTCGCCATGCCTGTCCGCCGGCACGGGGAAATGCGCGAAGGGGAAAAGCTCGGCGCGCCGGCCGAGCGCGACCAGTTCGGCTTCGATCGCGGCGAGGGCAGCGCGCGTCACGCCTTCGCGCCGCTCGATGGCCCGCACGCGGGCGACCGTCGCGGCGACCGCGGCGGCGCGTTCCTGGGAAATCGTCATGCCCTCTCCTCCCGGCGATGGATCACTGTCGGCCGGACCGCGCCTGCGATCAACCTTCCGGCGAACCAAGCCTCGCGATCGGGGCGGCGTCCTCGTCGGCGCCAGAGCGCGCTTCGTTTTGATGCTGGCGTCGCGCGCAGGGCGGGGCGGGTTTGCACCGCGTGACCGTGGAGCAGAGAATTGCGCTGAGCGCCCATGCGGGCCGGTACCGCGCTTGCGGCCTTCTGCCGCCGCTATATGAGCCTGATCGCGCAGATCCCGCCCACCGAGGAGCGGGCCGCCGCAGCGCCGCGAGACGCGCTCTCTTCGACAACCGCCACGATCCGACGCCGCAGGCCCGTCGACAAGGCGGTGGCCATCCATAGTGGCCTCTGCGTCTCGGTCGCCAGCCCTGTTCACGTTTCACCCCGCCAGGGGATCCCTCTCCGATTCCGCGCGGCCGGAAACCGCGCTAGCGACGAGCCGCGAGGGCCTGGCCTAGACTGGCCGCTACGAACGCAATCGGGACCGCAAAGACCGGAAGACCGCGCATGGCCAGACCCGTCGTCGGCGTGATCGCCAACGCCTATCGCATCGAAAGCCGCTTCGACGTGCAGGCGGCCGGGGAACGCAATCTGCGCGCCGTCGCCGAGGTGGCGGGCGCCCTGCCGCTGGTGTTTCCCGGCCTGCCCGAGGTCACCGAGATCGACGCGCTGCTCGGTGCCGTCGACGGCGTGCTGCTGACCGGGGCGCGCGCGAACGTCCATCCCGCGCATTTCGGCGTCGCGGCGCATCCCGCGCACGAACCCTACGATCTCGGTCGCGACGCCGTCGCGCTGCCGCTGATCCGTGCCTGCGTGGAACGCGGCGTGCCGCTGCTGGGCATCTGCCGCGGCTTCCAGGAGATGAACGTCGCCTTCGGCGGCTCGCTGCATCCCGAGATCCGCGAGCTGCCGGGGCGCATGAACCATCGCATGCCGCGCCTGCCGACCGGCGAGATCCATCCCGACCTTGACGTCGTCTTCGCCGACCGCCACGAAGTCAGGCTGGTGCCGGGCGGCGCTTTCGCGAACCTGTTCGGCCGCGAGACGATCCGCGTCAATTCGCTCCACGGCCAGGGGATCCTCGATCCTGGCGGGCGCGTCGTGGTCGAGGGCGTCGCGGAGGACGGCACGATCGAGGCCATCCGCATCGCCGACGCGCGGGGTTTCGCGCTGGCCGTCCAATGGCACGCCGAATACGATCCGCAGAGCAACGGCATCAACCGCGCCCTGTTCCAGTCCTTCGGCGCCGCGCTGCGGGGCGCGGGCTGAAGCGACCGGACGCCTATCGGAGCCCCGACCATGACCGAGACGCCGCTGCCCGAGGACTTCCCACGCCACAGCTACGACAAGCTGCGCTACGCCGACACCGACAAGCTCGGCCATGTCAACAATGCGGCCTTCTCGACCTTCTTCGAGACCGGACGGGTCGAGCTGCTGCACGATCCCGCGGCACCGCTCCATGGCCCCGGCGGCGGCTTCGTCATCGCGCGCGTGACGATCGACTACGTCGCGGAGATCCTGTGGCCGGGCAAGGTGGACATCGCCACCCGCGTGGCATCCGTGGGCCGCAGCTCGGTCAGGCTGGAGCAGGCGCTGTTCCAGGATGGACGCCATGTCGCCTCGGCCGAGAGCGTGATCGTCCATATCGACCTCGCCGCGCGCAGATCGGGTCCCCTGCCCCCGGCCAGCGTCGCGGCGCTCGAGGCCCTCCGCCGCCCGTCGCGCGCGCCATAGGCGCGGCGCTGGCCGATCAAGGCCGCGCCAGTTCCGCGAAACGCGCCCAGCTGCGCCGATAGCCCGGACGCAGGGCGAAGGCGGCAAAGCGCGGCAGCCGCGCCCGCCACCGCGCCTCCTCGCGATCGGCCTCGCGCCAGCACGCGGCGGCCAGGCGCGATCGCGCCGCGGCGCCGGCGCGACCCGGCTTCTCGACGGCCTCCTCGACGCGCGCGGCGAAACGGGACTCGAGCGCGTCGCGTGCGCCGGCGTATTCGGCCATGAATCCGGCATAGTCGCCGGCGAGCGCGCCACGATGCAGCGCCTCGTGCGCCCACCAGCGCGTCGACCGGTCGTCGCGGTCGCCGGGAATCGCGCCCTGCGCGGGCAGGGAAGCGTCCATGAAGACCGGCCGGAAGATCGCGGTGCAGGGCGCGGAGGCCGCGGTCACCCAATGCGCGGCGCCGCCGGGTCGCAGGTCGCTGACCAGCGACCCGACGCTCTGGCCCATGCGCCTGCGGTCGCCGGCATGCATACACACGGTTGGCCCGGTCAGGTCCTGCGGATGGAAATCGGCGCGGCCTTCGCCATCCGCGCCGTGATCGCGCAGATTGGCCATCATCGCCGCCGCGTCGATGCGCCCCCGCGCGCGCGCCAGACGCGCCGTCGACCGGCCGCAGCGCGCCAGCGCGCCGGGCAGCCCGGGATTGGCAGGGCTGGTCACCGCGGCCGCGAAATCGAGCGCGCCGCGCCCGTTCCACCAGCCCTGCGCCTTGGCGAAGGCGGCGAGCCCCGCGCTCTCGGCGCTGCGCGCGGCGCCGATCGTATAGGTGTTCGAGATCGCGCGCGCGCCGGCGATCTTCTCCACCGCCCAGTGGCGCCCGACCGTCTCCAGCACGAAGGCCTCGCGCGCGTCGGCGATGATGAAGGAATTGTCGTAGTAGCGCCGCGACAAGTGGCTGCAATTGCCGCCCTGGCCGAACTCCTCGAGCAGCGCGGTGATCACGCCCAGCGCCTCGCGCGCCGTGGCTCCGCGCTCGAGGCCGAGACGCAGCAGATCCATGCCGATCAGCGCGGGCTTGCGCTGCGGCTTCAGGCGCGGATGCACCGCCTCGTTGCCGATCACGACACCATGCTCGTTGGCGCCCATCTCGGCGCCCCAGATCCAGAACGGACGTGACAGCAGCACCGCATGGGTGCGCCGGACCTGCGGGATCGCGACATAGGTCGCACGCAGCCGCGCCCCGGCGCCGTAGTCGCGCGCCGGCAGCATCTCCAGGAACTGCGCCTCGTTGCGTTCGCGGTCGCTGTTCTTGGCGAACAGCGTGTGGCCGGTCGCGGTCGCGCGGCCGAGCGCCGCCATCGTGTCGCACATGCCGTTCGTCTCCCCCTCAGCGATTGGACCCCAGCGCCGCGGCGATGCGCTCCCAGGCCTCTGACAGCATGCTACGCGGGCAGGCGGCATTGACGCGGAAGAACCCCGCGCCGCCCGGACCGAACGCCGTGCCGTTCTCCAGCCGCACCCGCGCGCGTGTCGTCACGCGCGCGGAGATCTCCTCGGGGCTCAGGCCGAGACCGCGGAAATCGACCCAGAGCAGATAGGTCGCCTCCGGGCGCACCAGGCGCGCCGCGGGCAGGCGCTCGGCGAGGAACCCCTCGACGAAGGCGCGATTGGCGTCGACATGCGCCATCAGCGCGTCGAGCCAGGGCCCGCCCTCGCGCCAGCCCGCGACGAAGCCGGCTTCCGAGACCGGATTGACGCCGAAGGCGCCGCTGGCCATCAGCAGCCCGGCGACGCGCTCGCGCAGCGCCGGATCGGCGACCATCAGATTGCACAGGCCGAGGCCCGCGAGGTTCATCGTCTTGGACAGGCCGTTGGCGACGATCGCCCTGGCAGCCGCCGGATGGCCGATGGATCCGAAGGGCACGAAGCGCTGGCCTGGCATGACCAGATCGCCGTGGATCTCGTCCGCGACCACGATCACGTCGTGGCGCGCGCAGAGCTCGGCGACGCGCAGCAATTCATCCCGCGTCCAGGCCCGCCCGGTCGGATTATGCGGGTTGCAGAGCACGAACATGGCGACGTCCGGTTCGGTGAGCCGTCGCTCCAGCGCCGCGAAATCCATGCGGTAGCGTCCGCCCTCGAGGACCAGTTCGTCGATCGCGATCCGCGCGCCGTTGCGTTCCACCGCGTCGAAGAAGGGCGGGAAGACCGGCCCCTGCAGCAGCACCTTTCCCCCGGCCGGCACCAGCCCGCGGATCAGCGCGTAGAGCGCGGGTATGACGCCGTGGAAGGGAAGGATCCAGTCCTCCTCGATCTCCCAGCCATGGCGCCGGCGCTGCCAGTCGCGCGCGGCGGCGCGATAGGCCGGCGTGGGCAGCGTATAGCCGAAGACGCCGTGATCGAGCCGCGCGCGCATCGCCGCGATCACCGCCGGCGGCGCGGCATGTTCCATGTCGGCGATGGTCAGCGGGATCGGCGGCGGGCCGTCGCCCGCGAAGGCCTCGCCGGGCGCCGCCTGGCCATGCGTCGCGATGTTGCGGTCCCATTTGACGGCGCCGGTCCCGCGGCGATCGATGCGCGTGTCGAAATCGAAGCCCAATTCGCGTCTCCTCGCCTGTGGTTCAGAACTCCGCGCCCAGGCCGCGACGACGACGGCGCAGGTCGATC
>JBIKXN010000034.1:0-13769 GCA_044355765.1 Alphaproteobacteria bacterium | reverse complement strand
CCGCTATCCGCGATCCGAACCCGATCGACGCATGACCGCTTACATCGTCCGGAGCCTGCTCGCGACCCTGCCCGTCATGGCGGTGGTCGCGATCTGCGTCTTCCTGCTGCTGCATATCTCCCCGGGCGACCCGGCCGCGATCATCGCGGGCGACAACGCCACGCCCGCCAACATCGAGATGATCCGCCAGCGGCTGGGCCTCGACGAACCGCTCTGGAAGCAGTTCCTGGTCTGGGTCGGCCACCTGCTGCGCGGCGATCTCGGTCAGTCGATGTTCTGGAACACGCCGGTCCTGGATCTGGTCGGCCAGCGCTACGAACCGACCTTGTCCCTGGCGCTCACGACGCTGTGCGTCGCCATCAGCGTCGCCGTCACGCTGGGCGTGCTTGCGGCCTGGCGAGTCGCGACCCTGGTCGACCGCGTCGTGATGGGCTTCGCGGTGCTCGGCTTTTCCGTGCCGGTCTTCGTGGTCGGCTACATCCTGATCTACGTCTTCGCGATCCAGCTCAAATGGCTGCCCGTCCAGGGCTACACGCCGTTCGCGGAAGGCTTCGTGCCCTGGATCCGCAACCTGATCCTGCCCTCGATCGCGCTGGGGCTCGCCTATGTGGCGCTGATCGCGCGGATCACCCGCGCGACGATGCTCGACGTGCTGGCGGAGGACTACATCCGCACCGCGCGCGCCAAGGGCGTGGCCACCCGAACGATGCTGCTGCGCCACGCGCTGAAGAACGCGGCGGTGCCCATCGTAACCGTGATCGGGATCGGCGTCGCGCTGCTGATCGGCGGCGTGGTGATCACCGAGACCGTATTCAACATCCCGGGAATCGGCCGGCTGGTGGTGGACGCCATCGCGCGCCGCGACTACCCCATCATCCAGGGCGTCATCGTGCTGTTCTCGGGCATCTACGTGGTCGTGAACCTGACGGTGGACCTGTCCTACACGTTCTTCGATCCGCGCATCCGCTATTGAGCCGGGCATGACCGTCGCCTCCACATCCGCTTCCGCCCCGGCGCCCGCGCGAACCGCGCTGCGCGCCGCACTCGTCTTCGCGAAGCGCAATCCGACGATCGTGATCGGCGCGTCCCTGCTGCTGAGCATGGTCTTCCTGGCGGTGTTTGCGCCGTGGATCGTCGGCGACCCGCTGGCGATGGCCCCGGCGAACCGCATCCGCCCGCCCTCCGCGCAGCATCTGTTCGGCACCGACCATCTGGGCCGCGACATGCTCGCGCGCACCGTGCATGGCGCGCGGGTGTCGATGGTCGTCGGGGTCAGCGTCGCGATCCTGTCGGTCTGCATCGGCCTCGGGATCGGCCTCGCGGCAGGGTATTTCCGCCGCGTCGACGCGATCGTCATGCGCTTCATGGACGGCCTGATGGCGATCCCCGGGATCCTGCTGGCCATCGCGCTGGTTGCCCTGACCAAGGCCAGCGTCTGGGTGGTCATCGTGGCCATCACGATCCCCGAGATCCCGCGCGTGGTGCGCCTCGTGCGGTCCGTCGTGCTCAGCGTGCGCGAACAGCCCTATGTCGACGCCGCGATCGCCGGCGGCAGCCGCTCGGCGAAGATCATCCTTCGCCACATCCTGCCCGCGACGCTCAATCCGCTGATCGTGCAGGCGACCTATATCAGCGCTTCCGCGATCCTGGTCGAGGCCGGCCTTTCCTTCCTCGGCGCCGGCGTGCCGCCGGAGATCCCGACCTGGGGCAATATGATCGCCGCCGCACGCGGCAGGCTCGGCGTGGCGCCCTGGACGATCTTCTTCCCGGGCCTTTGCCTTGCCCTGGTGGTCCTCGCGGTCAATCTGCTCGGCGACGGGCTGCGCGACCGGCTCGATCCCCGCATCGCCCGGCGCATGTGATCCGCCGGCGCGACGCGGCCCTCCGCGTTCCGCGTGGCGGACAATGCGGTTGACTCCCCCCGGCCCGCCTAACTTAGGCTTCGGGCAGGATCATCGGAAAACCCGATGCCACAAAGGGGGATCGATCATGATGGACAAGACGGCTTCTCGGGTGCTCATCGCCGCGGCTGTCGCCGCGGTCTTCGGCATGTCCCAGGCGGACGCGCAGCCCCGCAAGGGCGGCAACCTCGTCTACGCGAACATCTCCGGTCTCGGCACGCAGGATCCGCATGTCGCGGCTGCGGTGGTCGAACTCGAGTCGATCAACCACATCTTCGAAGGCCTCGTCGCGATGGGCGAGGACTACGAGGCGAAGCCCAGCATCGCCTCGAAATGGGAAGTCTCGCCCGACGCCAAGACCTTCACCTTCACGCTGCGCCAGGGCGTCAAGTTCCACAACGGCAAGGTGCTGACCTCGGCCGACGTGCTTGCGTCCTACCAGCGCTACCAGGCGGTCAGCCCGAACCGCGCGCAGCTGGCGAACGTCGAGTCCTTCGCGGCGCCGGACCCGCATACCTTCGTGATCACGCTCAAGTCGCCGAACTCGGTGTTCGTCGAGGTGCTGAAGACGCCGACCTATCCGTTCTCGATCCTGCCCGCCGAGCAGAAGGACAAGCCGGCCCGCGAGATCGACGTCATCGGCACCGGCCCGTTCCGCCTGGGCGAATGGGTCCGCGACAGCCACCTGACCATGCGCCGCAACGACGACTACAGCATCGACACGTCGAAGCCCGGGATCGACGGCCTCGCCGGCCGCAAGACCGTGCATCTCGACTCGGTGCGCTACAATTTCGTGCCCGAGGCGAATGCGCGCGTCGCCGCGCTTCAATCCGGCGGCGCCGACTACATCTCTAACGTGCCGCCCGACACGGCCAAGCGCATCGCCGGGCAGCCTAACGTCAACGTCGTCAAGGTCATCCCGTTCTGTCAGCAGACCTTCGTGCTGCACACGCAGGCGGCGCCGACCAACAATCCGCTGATCCGGCAGGCGATCCAGGCGGTCTTCGACGTCGATGACATGATCGCGGTCTCGATGCCGGACGCCGAGCGCAACCCGGCGCTGGTGTTCAAGACCAGCCCCTACTACCAGCCGGAGATCGCCGCGAAATACTACGACATCAAGAGCCCCGACCGGGCGAAGGCGCTGCTGCAGCAGGCCGGCTACAAGGGCGAGAAGATCGTCCTGCAGACCAATGCCAGCTATTCCTACATGCGGGATTCGATCACCTTCCTCGTCGAACTGATGAAGAAGGCCGGGATGAACCCCGAAGTCAGCATGGTCGACTGGCCGACCAACGCCGGCAATATGCAGTCGGGCAACGGCGGCTGGAACGTCTCCGTGACCGGCTTCTGCTCCGGGCCTCTGCTCGGACCGCAGCAATGGCGTCCGCTGCTGGTCGGCTTCCCGCAGGTCAAGGGAGACGCGATCCTCGACCAGAACTACGAGAAGTTCTTCACCTCGGTCGACGTCGCCAAGCGCAAGGAAGCATGGCTCGCCATCGAAGAGCGCGTGCTGAGCCAGGCCTACATGATCAAGGTCTCGGACATGCCGGATCTGCGCGCGCATAACGGCAAGTTCGACGGCCTGCGTCCCTACTACTTCACCCGCTTCTGGGACGTCTGGCAGAAGTGACCTGACGGGCGCGGGCAGGTTTCAGGCCCGGCCACCATGGCCGCGATCGGGCTCCGGCGTATCGGGGGACCGCGCCTGCGCCAGCTGACACGTCAGCTGGCGCAGGCCGTGCCCGTGATGCTGATCGTCGCGACGCTGACCTTTTTCCTCATGCACCTGCTGCCCGGCGACCCCGCAGTCGTCATCGCCGGACCGGAGGCGTCGCGCGAGGCGGTCGCCGTCATCCGCAAGCAGCTCGGGCTCGACCGTCCGCTGCTGGAGCAGCTGTTCACCTGGTTCGGCCATCTGGCGCAGGGCGACCTCGGACGTTCGCTGCTGCTCAACCAGCCGGTCCTCGACGCGGTGCTGGAGCGTCTTCCGGTCACCATGTCGCTGGCGCTCGTGTCCTTCGCGCTGACGCTGCCGCTCGGGATCGGCGCCGGCGTCCTCGCGGCCTGTTTCCGCAACACCTGGTTCGACGCCTTCGTCATGCTGCTGGCGCTGATCGGCGTGTCGGCGCCCAGCTTCTGGGTAGCGATCCTGTCGATCCTGCTGTTCAGCGTTTCGCTGCAATGGCTGCCGTCGGCCGGATACGTGCCGCTCGCCCAGGGGCTGTGGCCATGGTTCGCGGCGCTGCTGCAGCCGGCGCTCATCCTCGCCCTGTTCCAGATCGGGTTCCTCGCGCGGATCACCCGCTCGGCGATGCTCGACGTCCTCGACCAGGATTTCATCCGCACCGCCCGGGCGAAGGGCGTGTCCGAATGGAAGACGATCTCGAAGCACGCCTTCCGCAACACGCTGATCCCGGTGGTCACGGTGTGCGGCATCATCTTCAGCCTGCTGATCGGCGGCTCGGTCGTGATCGAGCAGGTTTTCGCCCTGCCCGGCATCGGCCGCCTGATCGTCCAGGCGATCATCGGACGCGACTATCCGGTCGTCCAGGGCACGCTGCTGCTTCTCGGCTTCGCCTTCGTGGTCCTGAACCTAGCCATCGACGTGCTCTACACCTTCGTCGATCCGCGGGTCCGCTATGGCTGACGCCGCGCTGGCGCTTCCCACCGAGGATCTCAAGCCACGCCGCAGGCTGCGTGCGCTGCGCAAGCTGGTCCGCCACCGGTCCTTCGTGATCGGCGGCGCGATCGTGCTGCTGCTGGTCTTCGCCGCGCTCGCGGCGCCGCTGCTCACCGCCTTCGATCCGACCACGATGCGCGTGCGCATGCGCTTCCGGCCGCCGCAATGGGACTTCCCCTTCGGCACCGACCGGTTCGGGCGCGACGTCTACACGCGGGTCCTATACGGCGCGCAGATCTCGCTCTGGATCGGGCTCGCGACCACGCTGCTCTCCGGCGCGGTCGGCGCCGTGGTCGGCGTGCTCTCGGCCCAGTTCCGGGCCCTCGATGCGCCGCTGATGCGGGTTATGGACGCGCTGATGGCGTTTCCGGCGATCCTGCTTGCCATCGGCCTTGCCGCCGCGCTGGGCAGCGGGATCACCAATCTGATCATCGCGCTGTCGGTCGCCTACATGCCGCGGACGGCGCGGCTGGTACGCGCCTCGGCCCTCGTCGTGCGCGAGCTGGAATTCGTCGACGCCGCGCGCGTCGCCGGAGCCGGTCCGCTGCGAATAATGTTCAGGCACCTGATGCCGAACTGCATGGGGCCGCTGCTGGTGCAGCTCACCTTCGTCTTCGCCTACGCAATACTGGCCGAGGCCGCGCTCAGCTTCCTCGGCATCGGCGTCCCTCCGCCCGCGCCCAGCTGGGGAAACATCGTGGCCGAGGGCCGCGACTACGCGGTCGAGGCATGGTGGATCATGCTGTTTCCAGGGCTCGCCATAAGCCTCGCCGCGCTGGGCATGAACCTGCTCGGCGACGGGCTGCGCGACGTGCTCGACCCACGGCTGAAGGTGGAAGGGTGAGCGGCGCATCCCTCCCACTCCTGTCGATCCGGGACCTCTGCGTGCGGTTCAGGGGCGAATCGGGCTGGATGACGGCGATCGAGGAGGTCGGCTTCGATCTGGGCCAGGGCGAAGCGCTGGGCATCGTCGGCGAGTCCGGCAGCGGCAAGAGCGTCACCGCCCTGTCCATCCTGGGGCTGCATTCGCGCGCCAATACCCGCATTCCCTCGGGCGGCATTCATTATGCCGGGCGCGACCTGCTGCGCGCCTCGGAGCGCGAGATGCGGCAGATCCGCGGCGCGGAGATCGCGATGATCTTCCAGGACCCGATGTCCTCGCTGAACCCGGTCCTGACGGTCGCCGACCAGATCGGCGAGACCCTGGCCCTCCACCAGGGGCTCGACGGCGCGGCCGCGCGACGCCGTGCGATCGAACTGCTCGACCTCGTGCGCATCCCCGACGCCGCGCGGCGTGTCGACGAGTATCCGCACCGGCTTTCCGGCGGCATGCGCCAGCGCGTGATGATCGCCATCGCGATCGCCTGCCGGCCGAAGCTGCTGATCGCCGACGAGCCCACCACGGCGCTCGACGTGACGATCCAGGCGCAGATCCTGGAATTGCTGCGCGACCTCCAGGCCGAGCTGGGCATGTCGGTTATCCTGATCTCGCACGACCTCGGGGTGATCGCCGAGTTCGCGCGGCGCGTGCTGGTCATGTATGCCGGGCGCGTGGTCGAGGAGGCCCCCGTCCGCGACATCTTCCGTGCTCCGCTCCACCCCTACACCGACGGGCTGCTGGCAGCGGTGCCGCGGCTGGACACCGACGTGCGGCGGCTGCCGGCGATCCCCGGCAACATTCCGGACCCCGGCGATCGCATCGCGGGGTGCCGGTTCTCGCCGCGCTGCCGCGAGGTCCAGGCGGCCTGCCGCGCGACGGCGCCCGCGCTGCTGCCCGCGGGCACCGCCAGGTTCGCCCGCTGCCCGCCACGCGTCGCGGGGGCCGGATCATGAACCCGATCGTCAGGGTCGCCGGGCTGACGAAGGAATTCCCGGTCGGCGACCGCCGTGTCCTGCGGGCGGTCGACGGCGTCGAATTCGAGATCGGCAAGGGCGAGACGCTGGGCCTGGTCGGCGAGTCCGGTTCGGGCAAGTCGACGACCGGACGGATCCTGATCGGGCTCGTTCCGCCGAGCGCCGGCGAGATCGAACTGTTCGGCAGGCGCATCGATCGCGGCCGCATGCCCGACGACGTGCGGCGGCGCATGCAGTTCGTCTTCCAGGACCCGAGCGGCGCCCTCAACCCGCGCATGCGCGCCGGCGACTCGATCGCCGAACCCCTGGCGATCGCGGGCGAGAACCGCGCCAACCGCGCCGCCCGCGTCGCCGAGCTTCTGTCGCTCGTAGGGCTGCCGCGCGACGCCGCGGACCGCTATCCGCACGAATTCTCGGGCGGCCAGCGCCAGCGCATCGGCATCGCCCGCGCGCTCGCGCTGCAGCCGGAGTTCATCATCTGCGACGAGCCGGTCTCGGCGCTCGACGTGTCGATGCAGGCGCAGGTGATCAATCTGCTGCTCGACCTGCAGGAGCGCCTGGCGCTCAGCTACCTGTTCATCGCCCACGACCTCGCCGTGGTGCGTAGCATCTCGACGCAGGTGGCCGTGATGTATGCCGGGCGTCTGGTCGAGATCGCCCCGCGGCGCCAGCTCTACGAGCAACCGCGCCATCCCTATACCCAGGCGCTGCTCGCCGCCGTCCCTCGCCCCGATCCCGACCGTCCGCGCCAGCGCGCGCTGGGCGGCGAGATCCCCAGCGTCATCGATCCGCCAGCCGGCTGCGCCTTCGCCGCCCGCTGCCCGATGGCCGAAGCGCGCTGTCGCGCGGAACGCCCGGCGCTACGCGAACTTGCCGGCGGCCATCGCGCCGCCTGCCACTTCGCCTGACGCTTCGAGCGGGGTCCGTCGGGCTCAGCGCGACGGCGCCCCCGGCATCGCGAAGGGCGCGGGATCGCAGAAACGGCGCAGCACGTTGCCGGTGATGCGCGCGACGTCGTTGGCGTAGCCGTCATGGGCGAGGCTGCCGCACCAGGCGATCGAGCCCACTGAGAACACGGCGCCGCCGCCGGGCGTCTCGAAGAAGACCATGTCCGCGCGCAGAGGCTGCGGCGCGCTCTCGTCCTGGCTGGGTACCAGATCCATGAAGGACGACGCCGAGACCTCGTAGATGTTCGAGTGCTGCTCGGAAGACGCCAGCACCAGCGCGTGGCCGGGCGTGCCCAGCGCCGGATCGGCGCGGTCGATCTCGTAGCCGGCGGCACCGCCCTGCAGCATGCCGAAATCGCCGACGATCCCCTGGCCGACGCCCTCGAAGACGAAGGCCGCGCGCGGATCGCGGCTGGCGGGCAGCACACGATAGCCCGTGCAGGCATCGAAGCCCTGGGTGACGAAGCCGACGCCGCAGATCAGGTTCGGCGGACGTCCGACGCTGGCCCATGTTCCCGCGACCTCGCCCGTCAGGCTGAAATGCCCCTCGGGCACCGAGGTCGGACCGAGGAAGCCCTGGCCCTTTCGCCGCACCTCGACGACGCCGCTCAGCGCCGGATGGAACGCGGTGCGCCAGTAGAAGCCGTTGCCGCCGAGATACATCAATCTGCCGCCGCCGCGCAGATACGCCTCCAGCCCGTCGAGCATGGCGGTCGTATAGTACTCGGGATGCGAGGCGCTGATGATGCAGGCATAGGGTGCCAGCGCTCCGGCGCCCTCCGCGTGCAGGTCGTCGTCGGTGACGATCTCGCAGTCGAAGCCGGCGCGATCGAGCCAGTCGACGATCAGCAGGTCCTGGCAGAATTTGTAGATGCGCCCGGTCGGCCGGAAATTCGTGACCGGGCGCAGCATCGAGCAATAGACGACCGGGCTGCCGTCGCGATGCGAATCGTAGGTGGACGACCCGAGTTCGGGAAAATCCTGCATCAGCCAGTCGGTGGCATCGAGCACCGTCAGCCGCCCGTGATAGAGCTCGTTCCACCGTCCGACGACGCGCGAGCGGAAATTCGCATAGGCGGCATAGGTGCAGGTAGGCACCAGGAAGGCGGCGCGTGCCTTGCGGCCAGCCGCGTGCGCCGGCGGCCGCACGAAGAAAGGCACCCAGAATTCCGCCTCGCCTGCGACGAGATGCGCGGCGTAGCAGCCGCTGGGCCAGTCGGCCGGCACCTCGAGGACGAAATCGGGCTGCCAGCGCGCGTCGGCGATGTCGTCATCGGGGAAATGGATCGCCGCGTCCTCGCCGGGCACGGCGGTCCAGGCGCTGCCGACCACCGCGCGCGCCGGCAGGTTGACCAGGATGGCGTGACGGCCATGCCCGCCGACATCGACCGCGCGCGCGCCCGATTGCTCGCGCGAGAAATCCCACTCGGCGAGCGCGCGGGGATGCGCGGCGCGGCAGGGCCCCGCCGCGGCGAGCGCGGCGACGGCGGCCGCGTCCAGCGCCGCGGCGATCACGGCGGGCCGCTCGATCTTGCCGTTGAAATGCAACCGCGTGCGCGGCGCGTCGTACAGCGTGCCGTCGGCGACCGCGGCGATCAGCAGCGGACCAGCCGCGTGCACCGGCGCCGCGACGCCCGCCGTCGTCGTGCCGCTCGGCCCGCCGGCATCGAACTGGTGGCGCTCCAGGGGAATCGCCGAGAGCCGAACCTCGCCGCGCGCGGCGTCGTGGACAGCCGCCAGGAACATCCAGCGCTGCGCGCGTAACTCTACCTCGAGCGCGACGACGACGCGCTCCCTGCCCGGCCCCTGGCCAAGCACGAGCGCCGGCCGCCCCTTGCCGTCGACGATCAGGGCGACGCCGCATCCCGTGGCGGGAGACCACGTGCCGAGCACCGCCTGCTCGCCGTCGCCGGGCAGCGTCGGCCACACGGCCGCGGCGATGGTGAAGTCGCCGAGCGCGGCGAAGTCCGGGTCGGCGGCCACGAACCCGTAGGATCCTGCCGGTATCTCCTGCACCCGGCCGGGATGCTCGCCGTCGACGGCGCTGCCCGTCTGCAGCGCGCGGAAGGGGGGCGCGACCGGCGGCGGATAGGCCTGCGGGCTCATCAGCCGGACGATCCGCGCGCGATAGGTCTCGGCGCCGTGGCAGCTCACCATGAAGGCGATCCGCTCGCCCGCCCGCAGGCTCCGCCGGTCCGCATATCCCATCACCGCGACCATGCGTCCATTCCCCGCGCCGCGGCGCTCAGTCCAGTCCGAGCGGTTCGCCCGACAGCGCCTGCCAGCGCAGCTTGAAGACATGCCACTCCGCGGCGGCAAGGTCCGTGAAGACCGGTCCGACCAGGACCGGGCGCAGCGGCCGCGTCGGCGACATGCGCGCCAGCGTCCACTCGGCATGCGGCCTGGTCATGTAAAGGAAGTGACGCCCTTCGACCGGGCCGGCGCGCATCAGATGCAGGATCTGCTGCAATTCGACCGAATGGGCGCCGAAGGGCCGCGCGCGGAACTCGCGCGCCAGGTCGACGCGGCGCGGATCGATGCGCGCGGTCTTGAGCCCGTCGGGTCCGCGCACCGCTCCGCCTCCGTCTCAGGCCTTGGGGAAGATCACGGCGACCTGGTGGTCATGCGCCACGCCCTTCGCGTCGACGAAGAAATTCCCGGTCACGTGCCCGGTCGCCCCCGCGAATTGTCCGCCGCCCTCGACGATGCGCCAGACCGCGCAGCCGGCGCCGACGTCCTTCGCCGCCGACGGGCGCAGGAACCCCTGGCCGACGGTGTCGAACCTGAACCACGTCGTGCCGTCGCCGAAGCTCACCGTGCCGGATTCGACGAACGCGCCGTCGCCGACGAGCGTCAGCACCGTCTCGGCCCGGGACGAGGCGCCGTCGATGGCGCGATACTCGCTGGCCACCGATTTCTCGCCGATCCGGGTCGTCATCGCGCAGCTGGTCGCGGCGAGCTTGACGGTCAGCACGCCGGGGGCGTGCGCGATGGGCGCGGGCGAGCCGTCGTACCGCAGGAACAGGACGATCGGATCCATCGCAGTCTCCTCCTTCGCGGCCGAGGCCCACCGGGCCCCGCCTATCGCCTCAGTTCAGCGGATATGCTATCAAAGGTCAACACCACGGGGGTCCCCATGGCGACGGGAAATGCGTCGGGTCTCGAGACGCTGCTGGCGGTGCAGCCGGTCGAACGGCGCAAGGTCTCGGACGAGGTGACGACCCGGCTGGAAGCCATGATCCGCGACGGCACGCTCGGCGAAGGCGACACGCTGCCGGCGGAGCGCGACCTGATGCGCAGCTTCGGCGTCGGTCGCCCCGCGGTGCGCGAAGCCCTGTTCCGGCTCAAGCGCATGGGTCTGGTCGAGCTGCGCAATGGCGAACGCGCCCGGGTGCGCCGGCCCACCGCCGGCGTCCTGCTGGAGGAATTGTCGGGCGTCGCCCGGCTGCTGCTGTCTCAGCCGCGGGGCAACGAGCATTTCCAGGAGGCCCGCGCGCTGTTCGAGATCGGCATCGCCGAACAGGCGGCACGGGTGCGGCGGGCCGCCGATGTCGAATCGCTGCGCGCCGCCCTCGCCGCCAACGAGGCCGCCATCGGCGACCCGGAGCGTTTCGGACAGACGGACGTGGCGTTCCACTTCGCGCTCGCGCAGATCACCGGCAACCCGATCTTCGCGGCGATCCACCAGTCCCTGGTCGCCTGGCTGACCGAGCAGCGCACGGTGGCCCTGCATGTCGAACGCGCCGACCGCCTCGCCTATGCGGGGCACCGCCGCATCTTCGCGGCGGTCGAGGACGGCGATCCAGCGGCGGCGGCGGCGGCGATGCGCAGGCATCTGCGCGAGGTGTCGGCGCTGTACTGGAAATCCCTGCGCCGCGGCACCTGAGCAGCGGCGCGCACGCAAGACCACAGGAGCGAGGACCGATGCGCGCGAACGTGATGATCGACAAGCTGCGACGCGACGAGCCGGTGTTCGGCCCGATGATCATGGACCTGTCCGGGCCGGGCCTGCCGCAGATCGTCGCCAACGCCGGGGCCGATTTCATCGTCTACGACATGGAGGCGGGCTGCCTCGACATGGCGACGATCAAGACGCAGTTGGCGCTGGTCCGCGGCACGGGGCTGGCGCCGATCGTCAACACGGCCTGGCACGACTACGCGATGCTCGCCCGCCCCCTCGACAGCGGCGCCATGGGACTGATGGTGCCGGTGGTCCAGACGCCGGACGAGGCGCGCGAGATCGTGCGCATCTCGCGCTACACGCCACGCGGCGGCCGGGGCGTCGCCTTCGGCATCGCCCATGACGACTATTCGATGGCGCCGATCGCCGAGCGTATGCGGCTCGCGGACGCGCGCACGATCATCATGCCGAAGATCGAGACCGCGCTCGGGGTCGAGAACATCGAGGCGATCATGGCGGTCGACGGCATCGACGCTGCCTATGTCGGGCACATGGACCTGTCGGTCTCGCTCGGCATCCCGGGCGACTACATGCACCCGAAATTCGCGGCCGCCGTCGACCGCATCATCGATGCCTGCCGCACGCGCGGGAAGCACGTGTCCTGCATGGCCGCCAATCCCGAGGCGGCGCGGGTCTGGATCGCCAAGGGCGTGCGGATCATCCTCTACGGCACCGACGTGATCCTGCTCGGCGGCGCGCTGCGGTCCGGCATCGAAGCGTCGCGCGGCAAGCCCTGACGATGACGAAGCGCATCCTGGTCGGTGGCATCTGGCACGAGACCAACAGCTTCAGCCCGATCCCGACCGACCTCGCGGCGTTCCGCGCCTTCCAGTATCTCGAGGGCGACGCGCTGTTCGATGAACTGCGCGGCACCAATTGCGAGATCGGCGGCATGCTGGCAGCCGCGCCGCGTCACGACCTCGAACTGATCCCCAGCGTCCATGCCGGGGCCGTACCCTCGGGCATCGTGACGCGCGCCGCGCTCGACGCGGTCGTCGACCGTCTGGTCGCGGACGCGCGCGCCACCGAGGGCCTCGACGGGATCCTGCTGGCGCTGCATGGCGCGATGGTCGCGGACGGTATCGACGAGGCCGACGCCCATGTGGTCGCCGCCTTGCGCGCTGCCGTCGGTCCGCGGGTCCCGATCGTCGCCAGCTTCGACTCGCATGCGAACATGACGGAGTCCCTGGTCGCGGCGGCGGACATCCTGGTCGGCTACGACACGCTGCCCCATGTCGACATGGGCGCGCGCGGCGAGGAAGCGGCGGCGCTGATCGCTCGACTGCTCGGCACCGGCGACCGGCCGACGAAGGCCTATCGCCGCGTGCCGCTGCTGAGCGTGCCGCAGATGCAGGCGACCACCGACGGTCCGATGAAGCTGGTGTCCGATCTGCGCGCCGAAATCGAGCGCGACCCGGCGATCTGGACCTGCTCGGCGATCATGGGATTCCCGTATTGCGACGTGCCGCAGCTTGGGATGGGCGCGCTCGCCTATGGCGAAGCCGGGGCGGCGCGCCTCGCCTGCGACCGGCTGGCGGCGCGGATCTGGGCGCTGCGGGAGGACTTCCTGCCGCGACTCGTGTCGCCGGCGGAGGCCGTGCATGCCGCGGCGACCGCGAACACGCGGCCGCGCATGCTGGTCGAGCCGGCCGACAATGTCGGCGGCGGCGCGCCGGGCGACGGCACGACGATCCTGGCGGCGCTCGTGGCCGCGCGGCCCGACTCGGGCGTCGCGGTGATCTGGGATCCGCGGGCGGCGGCAGAGGCGGCCCGCATCGGCGTCGGTGGGCGGTTCGACGGCCCGGTCGGCGGACGCACGCTGGCGCTGCACGGGGCGCCGGTGCGGGTCGCGGGACATGTGCGCTTCGCCGCGCCCGCGCGCTATCGCCGCGACAAGGCGTATTTCAACGGCCAGTCGGTCGACATGGGGCCCAGCGCCGTGATCGATCTGGGCGGCTTCAAGATCGTGGTCACCAGCGAGCGGATCATGCCCTTCGACACCGCGCATCTGCGCGCCGTCGGCATCGATCCGGAACGCGAACGTCTGATCACGATGAAGTGCGGCAGCAACTGGAGCGCCGGCTTCGGCGACGTGGCGGCCGGGCATGCCTATGTCGACACGCCGGGGATCACGTCGTCGAACGTCGAGCGGATGCCCTATGCGCGTTTCCGCGGATCGGCCTTCCCGCTGCAGCGCGATCTCGACTGGACGCCGGGCGACTGAGCGCGCAGCATCGCAGCGGACCTTCCAAGGAGCAAGCACATGCCGACCGATCTCTTCTCGCTCGCGGGCCGCGTCGCCCTGGTCACCGGCGCGTCGCGCGGCCTCGGCCTGGCGATGGCCGAGGCCCTCGCCCAGCACGGCGCGCATGTCGTCATCAACGGCCGCCACGCCGCCTCGCTGGAGACGGCGGCGGCGCCGC